>JAGAEF010000109.1 GCA_017613255.1 Lentisphaeria bacterium | reverse complement strand
CAGGAGTAAAAGTCAGGACTTCCATGACAGCATCATAGTACCGACGGGTGGCCCGAGTGGAGAAAGAATTGACGAGTTGTCTGTCAACGCTGTTCAGGGCATCAAAATTGTCGAAATTGGGCAACCGCTTCAATGTTCCCACATCCTTTTCATACTCCAGAAGGGCGGTTTCGATGGATTGCATATCCATTCTCACCTGCGTCTCCCGCGCCTTCCGCTTGGCGATCCCCACGGCGGGGACGGCCAGCCCGGCAAGAACGGCGATGATGGCAATGACCACCAGAAGCTCCACAGGCGTAAAATAACGGTTTTTCATCCTCTCTTCTCCTTCCTGAATTCTCCTGAAAATCTCCCTGCGCGTAATCTATCATGCCGGAAGAGGAAAAGCAAGGGAAAAAACGAAATTTTTAAGCATAATTCCTCTTTCCCCCCTTCCCGGAAGGAAAATCGGGACCGTTTTCCTCCTTTGACGCGGGAAGCCGGCAAAGGGAAGGAGTACATTTCATGGGGCTCAAATTCAACGGAAAACAGCGTTACGCGTGGAACATCCTTTCTTCCCCGCAGAAGACCCGCATCCTCTTCGACGGCGGCTCCCGCTCCGGAAAGACCGCCCTCATCGTGGAGTATCTCGTCCGCCGCGCCCTCCAGTACCCCGGAAGCCGTCAGCTTGCCGCAAGGAAATGCCGCGCCCATGCGAAAAGCTCCCTGTGGGAGGACACCATAAAGGGCTATCTTGCCCGGCACCTCCCCGGGGGGTTCTGCAAACTCAACGAATCGGAACTTGCCGTCCTCTTTCCCAACCGTTCCCGCATCATCGTAGGCGGACTGGACGACGCGGAACGCACGGAAAAAATCCTGGGAAACGAATACATCACCGTCTTCCTCAACGAGGCCACCCAGCTCTCCTTCAAAAGCATGCAGATGGCCGTCACCAGACTCTCCCAGAGATCCTTCGACGCAAAAGGACGCAAGGCAGTCCCCAAACTCATCATGGACTGCAATCCCCGGGGCCCCCGCCACTGGCTCCACCTTGTCGGCGTGCGCCATATCGACCCGGAAAGCGGCAAAAGCCTCCCCGACGAGGAGAAATGGGCAAGGGTCAGCTGGTCCGCCTACGACAACAGGGAAAACCTCCCGCCTGAATACCTGGCCTCTCTGGAAGCCCTCCCCGACGTCATGCGGGACCGGATGCTTTCCGGGATCTGGCGGGACAACGAAGGCGCCGTCTATGACGAATTCGACGAGGAGTGCCACGTGGTCTCCCCCTTCCCCATCCCCGACGACTGGAAAAGGATCCGCTCCATCGACTTCGGCTACACCAACGCCTTCGTCTGCCTCTGGGGCGCCGTGGATCACGACGGAAGACTCTTCCTCTACCGGGAACTCTACAAGAACCGCACCCGCACAAGGGTGCTGGCCCAGGAGATCCGGCGCCTTTCGGGCAAGGAAAAGTACCTTTGCAGCGTGGCCGACCACGACGCGCAGGAACGGGCGGAGCTGGAAGAGGAGGGGATCCCCACGAAGGCGGCGGACAAGCGCGTAACTGCCGGGATCCAGGCGGTGAAAAACCTTCTGGCGAAGACGGAGGAGGGCTCCCCCCGCCTGTTCTTCTTTTCCGACCTCAAAAATCTCCTTTCGGAGATCTACGAATACAAGTGGCTCCCTCCCGACGATTCCCGGAACGCCAGGGAGGAGCCTCTCAAGTTCAACGATCACGCCATGGACGCCCTGCGCTACATGGTCATGGCGCTGGAAAAGAAAAACGTTCCGGGGACCTTCCGCAGTCAGGAGGTCGCCGTTCTGGACAAAGGCCGATGGGAATGAACCGCTTCAGAACGCGGTGCTTTCCCCCAGCTCCGTCATGGTCCCGTCCGCCCAGTCCACATACTCCTTGAGGAACTGCACGTGCTCCCGGTGGGTGGAAAAGCTGTAGTAGGCCGCCTGCGGGAGGATGATCCCGTCCAGAATCCCGGTGCAGGTGTGCTCGCAGATGGTCTCCACGCTTTTTTTGAACACCTCCAGAGGCACATAGCTGTAGCACTCGGTCACCGGCCGCCCGGAGGAGCCGAAGTCGTGCATATAGATCCCCTGAAAGATCTTTTTCCCCTCCCCCACGAAATCCCGCAGTTTCCGGATGTCGTCGGCGTGGTAGTTCCAGTAGTCGAAGGAGGGAACCCAGCACCACCGGGAGTAGACGTCGATGTAGGGGAGCCCCGCCTCGTACTCCTTGAGATCGTGGTGGGAATAGGTCACGGCGGCGATCTTGAGAGCGGGATTGATCTCCTTGATCCGGTCCCGGATCTCCTTTATAAGCGTCCCGCCGTTGGCGGAATTGAAATCGTCGAAATGCACGCCGCAGATGTTCTTGCAGACAAGGGAGGCCTTGGCGATGCGCACGGCGGACTCCACGTAATTCTGGTGCTCCAGCGTGCAGAAAACCCTTTTCATCTTTTTCAGACGCTGCATATGGGCGTCGGAAAGTCTTTCATCCACGCAGTTGGCTATTACTTCCGGATCCCATGTCTTGAAATAGGTCTCCACATACTTCCTGCTGAACATGCTGTTCATGTAGAAACAGCGTTCCGCGCCCAGAAATTCCGCCTGGGTTTCCAGACTGCATCTGGATTTTCCGAAGGTGAAGGGGGCACTTCCGGGGATAAAGTTCATCACATATCCCCACGACCAGATCCTGTCTTTGAGAAATCCCATGATATGACTCCTTTTTTTTGCTTCCTGCCGGATTCCGTACAGGATAAACTATACCATTTTCTTCCGGAAAAGCAAGCGGATATTTTCTTCCCGCCTCGGGATTTTCGAAAAACTTTACCTTTTTTCCCATTCCCCCCGAAGCAGCCCGGCTGGGGGCACGCAGAGCGAAAAAACACGGCGGATGTTCCAGCCCGGGCTGGGGAATAGGCCGGACAGGCCCAATAGGCAGAGGCGGCTGGAGCCATCCTCCGTGTTTTTTCTGCCAGTTCCTCTTGCTTCTTGAGACTTGAAACTTGAGACTTGAAACTTGAGACTCCCCATTGCATTATTGCCTTTCCCGGCTATATTATCACCCGGAATGATTTCGTACCCGAAAATTTGAAAGGATGGAAAAATGAATCTCTCCTCCATGGTGGAAACCGCCTTTTATCTTCTCGCTCTTCTCAATCCGGCAAGCAAGATCATGTTTCTTGCCTCCTATCAGCCGGGCCTGACAGGGAAACAAAACTTCGAACTCTCCTGGAAATCTTCCGCGGCGGCGCTCCTGATCCTCCTCGTTCTTTCCGCGGCGGGACATTTCATCCTGCGCAGGATCTTCCGCGTGGAAATCTACTCATTGCAGATCACCGGAGGACTGGTGGTTTTCCTCATCGGCTGGACTGCCATCAATGAAGGGAGATTCGTGCGGAAAAAGCCCGCGGCGACCAACACCATGACGGATCTTTCCCTCGTTCCCCTTGCCGCGCCGCTTATTGCCGGACCGGGCATGATCGCCGCCGCCATCACCGGAAGCGCCCGGGACGGTTTTTTCCCCACCGCGTGCTCCCTTACGCTTGCGGTCTTCATCAATTTCCTGCTGATGCTGGGTTCGGAACGCATCAATCGCATTCTCGTGAAGACCCATTTGCTGGGGCCGCTGATCCGCCTGACCGGGCTGGTGATCGCCGTTGTGGCCATGCAGATGGTCATTTCCGGCATAAAACAGGCATTTTGACGTTTTTTCCCGTTGATTTTGCGCGAAAGAAGAGTATATTTTCCCTGTCGGCAGGAGAAAAGATGAAAGAAATCGTCATAATCGGCGCCGGACCAGCAGGACTGACTGCCGGGATCCGGCTTTTGCAGGAAGGCGGAAAAGAGTATTCCGTCACCGTTCTGGAGGCCTCTTCCTCCGTGGGGGGCATTTCCCGGACGGTCCGGCACAACGGAAACCGCATGGATATAGGCGGCCACCGCTTTTTCTCCAAGGACGCCGAGGTCAATGCCTTCTGGGAGGAGCTGATGCCTTTGCAGGGGGCGCCCTCTCTGGACGACAGGATTCTGGACCGGAAAGTCGCCCTTGCTCCCGGCGGACCCGACCCGGAAAAGGCGGACAGAGTAATGCTCACAAGGACACGGGTCTCCCGCATCTACTACCGGAGGAAGTTCTTCGATTATCCCGTGAAAATGAACGGGAAAACCCTTCGCAATATGGGCTTTTTCACCGCCTTTTCCGCCGGGATGAGTTATCTCCATTCTCTTTTCCGCACCCTCCCGGAAGACTCTCTGGAAAATTTCTACATCAACCGGTTCGGGAGAAAACTCTACTCCATGTTTTTCGAGCGCTACACGGAAAAACTCTGGGGACGGCACCCCCGGGAGATCTCCGCGGACTGGGGTGCCCAGCGGGTCAAGGGGCTTTCCATCCTTGCCGTGCTCAAGGACATTTTTGGCAAGATGCTCCCCGGCACGCGGAAAAAGGTGGAGACAAGTCTCATCGAAGAGTTCCGCTACCCCAAATACGGTCCGGGACAGCTCTGGGAGACGGCGGAGGAGGAGTTCGAGCGTCTGGGCGGCAGGATCCTTTTCGACTGCCGTGCGGAAAGATTCGTCTGTGAAAATGGACGGATCGAAACGCTTTTTGCCGTAAACGGAAAGGGCGAACAGTGTGAATTTCACCCCCAGATCGTCATCTCCTCCATGCCGGTGAAAGACCTCGTTTCCGGGATGACGCCCGTTCCGGAAGAGATCCTTGCGGCGGCAAAGGGGCTCCCCTACCGGGATTTCGTCACCGTGGGGCTTCTGCTGGAAAAACTTGCTCTCGAAAACACCACGAAGTTCAGGACGCTGGGCAACATCGTGCCGGACTGCTGGATCTATGTACAGGAACCGGACGTGAAGCTGGGCAGGATCCAGATCTTCAACAACTGGTCTCCCTACATGGTCAAAAAACCTGCCGAAACGGTGTGGATCGGGCTGGAATATTTCTGTTCCCGGGGGGACGAATTCTGGAACATGCCCGAAACAAAGTGGAAAGAGTTCGCCTTTGCCGAACTTACGAAAATGGGGGTCGTTTCTCCCGGGGAAAAGGTTCCGGATTTCCATGTGGAAAAGGTGGAAAAGGCCTATCCCGCCTATTTCGACACCTATGAAAAAATGGATGAGATCATCGGTTTTCTCGATAGTGTGAGCAACCTCTACTGCGTGGGCAGAAACGGTCAGCACCGCTACAACAACATGGATCACAGCATGATGACGGCCTTTGCCGCGGTCCGGCATATCCTTTCCGGCGGAAACGGCGACAAAGCGGCCATCTGGAACGTGAATACGGAAAAAGAGTATCACGAGGAAAAGAACGGCTCTTCCCGGTAAAAAAAAGTCCCGGGAAAGCGCCTTTCCCGGGACGAAACGGCATGGGATATTCCGTTTATTTTCCGGCCATGCGCCGGATCTCCGCAAGAATGTCCTTTACTCCCAGTCCGTACTGATCTCTCAGCCACTCCTGGGAACCGATCTTGGAAACATTGACGTCGGGGAGCGCCATGCGCTTGAATTTGCAGGAGACGTTGGCGTCGCAGAGGACTTCCGCCACCGCTCCGCCCAGTCCTCCGTAAAGATTGTGCTCCTCCACCGTGATGATCTTTCCGGTTTCCGTTGCCGCACGGAGGATGGCCTCCTTGTCGATGGGTTTTATGGAGTACATGCTGACAAGCCGGCAGTCGATCCCTTCCCGGGCGGCTTCCAGCACGGCTTCCTTGGCGTTGATCCCCACGGTCCCGGTGAACAGCACCGTAAGATCCCTGCCGCCCTTGACCTCGGCGGAGCCGCCGATTCTGAAGGACACGCTCTTTTCGTGGATATCCTTTTCGCCCTTGTAGCCGCAGCGGTAGTAGACGGGGCCGTTATAGGCCATCATGGCCTTCACCGCTTCCCGGGCTTCGGGAATGTCGCAGGGGGAAAGGCAGACCATGTTGGGCAGGGCCCGCATGACGGCAAGGTCTTCCGTGGAGTGGTGGGAGATCCCCAGCGGGCCGTAGGCAAGTCCGCCGCCGATGATGACGATCTTCACGTTGGCGTTGTGGTAGCAGACGTCGTTGCGGATCTGCTCGAAGCAGCGCAAAGTGGGGAAGTTGGCGATGGAGTAGGTGATGGCGATATTGCCTTCCATGGCTACTCCGCAGGCCACTCCGGTCATATTCTGTTCCGCCACGCCGCAGTTGATGAACCTGTCGGGGAAGGCGTTGGCGAAGGGTTCGATCTCCCCGTAGCCGATATCGGCAAGGATCATGAAGACTCTGGGGTCGGTTTTGGCGATCTTGAGCAATTCTTCGTTAAATGCTTTTCTCATATTCCTTCCTCCAGCTCTTTTTTCGCGTTGTCATAGATCTCTTCCGTGATTCCGCCGTAGTGCCAGCGGTAGTCGTTCTCGAAGAGTTTCACCCCCTTGCCCTTGACGGTGCGGCAGATGATGCAGCTGGGCTTTCCCTTTTCCAGAGGCAGGGAGGAAAACGCCCGTTCCAGCGCGGCGTAATCGTGCCCGTCCACCGTGACGACTTCCCAGTTGAAGTCCCTGAGTTTCCGGTCAAGGGGTTCAAGATCGATGATGTCCTGACTTCTGCCCAGCGCCTGCAGGCGGTTGTAGTCCACGATCATGGTGAGATTGTCCCATTTGTGCTGTCCGGCAAGCATGATGGCTTCCCAGGTGGAGCCTTCGTTGCAGTCGCCGTCGGAGGTTATGCAGAAGATCCGGTGGGTTTTGCCCGCCTGTTTCGCCGCCATGGCCATGCCGCAGGCCACCGGAAGCCCGTGCCCCAGGGAGCCCGTGGAAAATTCCACGCCGGGAAGGTGGTGGGAGATGTGCCCGGAAAGTTTTCCGTTGTCCTGATAGTAGGTGTCCAGATACTCTTCCGGGAAGAAGCCCTTTTCCGCCAGCGTGGCGAAAAGCGCGGCTCCGCCGTGGCCCTTGCTGAAGATGAGCCGGTCCCTGTCGGGGGCGTCCGGGTTTGCGGGATCCGCATGGAGGATGCCGCTGTAGAGGACGGCCAGAATGTCCGCCACGGAAAGCATGCTTCCGATGTGTCCGCTTTTTCCGCGGTACACCATCCGCAGACAATTCAGACGGGTCCTTTTCGCCAGTTCTGCACAGTCTTGATTCATGTTTTTTCCTTTCGTTATGGGGTTGTTCGACGAACCGAAAAACGTTTTTGTTCAGGGGAAATTCAGAGTTTTTCCTCCACGGCCCTGGCAAGATCGCCGCAGATGGTGATCCCGCCGTCGGCGGTGATGATGGCGCCGTTCACGTAGGAAGAGTCTTCGCTGGCAAGGAAGAGGGCAAGGCGGGCCACCTCTTCCGGGGTCCCCCAGCGGCGGACGGGGGTGCGCAGATGGAGGAAGGTGAAGGCGTCGAAGTCCGGCCCGTCGGGATTGGACTGCTTCACCATGTCCGTGGCGATGGCGGCAGGGGCGATGCAGTTGGTGCGGATCCCGTATTTGCCGTATTCCACCGCAAGGGAGCGGGTGAGGGAAACCGTGGCGCCCTTGGTGGCCGTATAGGCGTCGCATTTGGGGATCCCGATGACTCCGGCGCTGGAGGCAGTGTTGATGATCGCGCCCCGCCTGTTCTTCTGCATCATGGGAATGGCATGATGACAGCAGTTGAAAA
The DNA here is from genome assembly GCA_017613255.1 of Lentisphaeria bacterium. Taxonomy (GTDB): domain Bacteria; phylum Verrucomicrobiota; class Lentisphaeria; order Victivallales; family UBA1829; genus RGIG5327. Next base: position 7,665 of record JAGAEF010000109.1, on the reverse strand, counting down.
TGCTGTTGAGGTTGATCCCCAGAACCTTCTGCCAGACTTCCGGGGCGATCTCCGTAAGGATCCCGTCCCTGCCGTTGAGATAGACGGAGGCGTTGTTGTAAAGGACATCCATTTTCCCGTCGTTTTCCTCCCCGATGATACGGAAGGATTCTCCCACGGATTCATAGGAGGAAACATCCGTCTTGAGGAATTTCGCCTTTCCTCCGGCCTTGCGGATGGCCTCTTCGGCCTCCTGTCCGCCCTTTTCGTCCAGTTCCAGGATGTAGACGAAAGCGCCTTCCTTCGCGAAAAGTTCCGCGCCTTTCCTGCCGATGCCTTTTCCCGCGCCGGTGATGGCGCAGATCTTGTCTTTGAGTCTCATTTTTTCCTCCTTCAATGGTTTCGTATTCATTCGGTAAAGTATTTGTTCAGACTGTACAGCGCCGCCCCCGCGGGAGCATCGGATTTGCCGATGGGGCCGCAGGAAATATCCAGCGCGGAAGCAAGGGAGGGAAGAACATTTTCCCCCAGAGCCCTGCGGAAGCTTTCCATATAAATATCCCTGTCGTCGCTGACTTCGCTGCGCAAGACGATCCGGCTTATCCCGGTGAAGCCCGCCAGATCCGCCGCGGCCCTTCCCAGCGCCGTACCCCCCTCTTCCAGCAGACGCACGCAGCAGGGATCCCCCTCTTCCGCAAGGCGGAGAAGATCCTGCAATGCGACACGGCCCGTTTCCTTTTTTCTGCGTTTCTCCTCCCGGAAACGGAGCAGAAGCCCGTCCGCGGAGGAGATGGTTTCCAGACACCCTCTCTTCCCGCAGGAACACAGCGGACCCTCTTCCCGGACGCGGATGTGCATTTCCCCGGAGGAGGGCAGATATTCCCGCAGAAAATTCCCGTGCAGGACAAGGGAAGCCCCGATCCCGCCTTTCACGATCATATAGATGAGATTGTCCACCTTCCGTTTCCCTCCCCGGAAAATATCCATGTAGCACCCCGCGTCGGAACGGGAAAGGACCTCCACGTGGCAGGAGAACTTTTCCCGCAGCGTTTCCCGGATCTCCTGTCCCGCCCAGTCCTTCACGTGGGCCGCGTAGATGCTTTTTCCCGTGGCAGGGTCAAGGATCCCCACGTCCGCCAGCCCCAGCGCGGCAAGGGAATCCCCCTTCTTTTCGTTGACCAGCTCCCTGCGGAAGGCGGAAAGCTTTTCCACGATCAGATCCAGCCGTTCCCTGCCGCCCAGAGATTCGGGCAGAAGGCACTGTCTTCTTTCCAGTTCCCGGCCCGTTCCGTTCATCAGCGTCATCACGAATCGGTCCGGAAGGTGTTCGGCCCCGATGCTGAGAAATTTTTCCGGCACGAGTTCCAGACGCACCGACCGGATCTTTCTCCGGTCCTCCTTGCGGATCCGCCCCTCATCCAGAAGGGAATCGCAGGCGGCAACGATATTGTTGAGGCGCATCCGCAGACCTTTCATGATCTCCTGCCGGATGGCGCTCCCGTTCAGGTAAAGATAGTGGAGGATCGCCTTTTTTACATCCATTTTTCCGTTCCCGGATGGGGAAATGTTTTCTTAATTATCAATGATAATATAACAGGAGGAATGCAAATGTCAAGAAAAAAGTCAAAAAAAGTCTCAAGAGGGGGACGCAGAGCGAAAAAACACGGCCCACGCTTCCAGCCGAGGCTGGGGAATAAGCCGAATAGGCCGGATAGGCCCAATAGGCAGAGGGTGGCGGAAAATTGCGGCATGCAATTTTCCCGAGGGTGAAGGGGCCATGTGGCGCCTTCCCGGGGTGTGGGGCGGGCAGCCCCAAGTCCCTTGCTCCCGCCTGCGGGTGCGCTTACTTGGAAATGACGAAGATGGCGTTGGAGGCGAGCAGATTGGGCCAGACGGGGGCGAGGAACCGCATGAAGTCCCGATGCTGGGAAACGGGCAGTTCCTTGAGGATGCGGATCCCCTTTTCCCGGCACATATCCCGGAAATCGGAAAGCATCCCGGGATGGATGTTGGGGGTCTCGTACCACTTGAGGGGAAGTCTTTTGGTCACGGGCATGTTGCCGAAAAGGAGCTGGAGCCTTGCGTCCAGCTGTCCGAAGTTCATGATGCTGATGATGCCTCTTCCGCCGATCCTCAGCATCTCCTGAAGGATGAGATCCGGGCGGCGCACCGCCTGAAGCGTTCGGCTCAGGATCACATAGTCGTAGCTGTTGTCGGCAAATAGGGAGAGCGGCTCGTTGAGGTCCGCCTGAATCACGGGCACGCCCCGGTCGACGCACCGGATGATCTTCTCCTGATCCAGTTCCGCCCCCATGATCTTGGCGTTTTTCCGCGCCTTGAGCACCCGGAGCAGTCTGCCGGAACCGCAGCCCAGATCCAGGACTTTGGCGTTTTCCGGGATCATGTCCGCGATCATGACCAGATCGCTGCGGGAGAGAATGGGTTCGGCGTTGGCGGGATTGCGGGCGATCTTCATTTCGAACAGACCTCCTTCTGCAGATTGGTCAGGAATCCCCGGACAAGCCGGCCCAGCGTCTCGTATTCCAGAAGGAAGGCGTCATGTCCGTAATTGCTCTTGATGTCGCAGCAGGTGACGTCGTTGCCGTTTTCCAGAAGCAGTCTGGCCAGCTCCCGGGCCTGATAGGGCGGGAAGAGCCAGTCGCTGGAAAAGGAGACCACCAGAAAGGGGCACTTCACATGGGCGAAAACCTTGTGTTCATCCCCGTCTGCGGAGTCGGAAACGTCGAAATAGTCGATGGCGCGGGTGATGTACAAGTAGGAGTTGGCGTCGAACCGCTCCACGAACCGCATCCCCTGATGATTGAGATAGCTTTCCACGCTGAAGTCCATGTCGAACTTGAAGGAGTAATCCTCCGCGGTCTGCAGTTTGCGCCCGAATTTGCGGCTCATGGACTGATCGCTCAGGTAAGTCACATGGGCCAGCATCCGGGCGATGGAAAGCCCTTTCTGGGGCTGTTCCTCATAGTCCCCGTTCTTCCAGGTAGGATCGGACATGATGGCTTCCCGCCCGATCCAGTTGAAGGCGATGGACTGGGGGGAGATTTTGCTGGAAGTGGCGATGGCAAGACAGCTTTCCACCATATCGGGGTAGGAAATGGGCCACTGGATGGCCAGCATTCCGCCCATGGAGCCGCCCACCACCGCCAGAAGTTTTCCGATCCCCAGAAAGTCCAGAAGGTGTTTCTGGGCCCGCACCATATCCGCTATGGTGATGACCGGGAAGGTCATGTGATAGGGTTTTCCCGTGTCCGGATCTATGGAGCCGGGCCCCGTGGTGCCGGAACAGCCGCCCAGAATATTGCTGCAGAGGATGAAGAACTTATCCGTGTCCAGGGGTTTCCCCGGCCCCACCATATCCTCCCACCAGCCGGGCTTTTTGTCGCTGACGGAGTGGTACCCCGCCAGATGGGCGTCTCCGGAAAGGGCGTGTTCCACAAGGATGACGTTGCTTTTGTCGGGAGCAAGCGTGCCGTAGGTCTCGTACCGGATGACCACATCCCGCAGGCGGCGCCCGCAGTCCAGCTGCAGCTCTTCTCCGGGAGCGAAACGAAAATCCTGCGGTTTCACAATCCCCACGGATCCCTGGGGGAAAGAGGAACCATCCTTGTTTTCGCGCTTTTCTTCCATTGTTTTCCTCCCGTGCCGGGGAACTAAAAAACGACCCGGCGGAACCGGGTCTTTTCGTAAAGAGATCTCAGAGAGACTTTCCGCTGAGGGCTTTCAGCGCCTCCAGATACTTTGTCCGGGTCTTTTCCACGATCTCCTGCGGCAGTTCCGGAGCCGGCGGGGTCTTGTCCCAGTCCAGACTTTCCAGATAGTCCCGGACGAACTGCTTGTCCAGACTGGGCGGACTGCAGTCCAGTCTGTATTCGGACTTGGGCCAGAAACGGCTGGAGTCGGGAGTAAGGACTTCATCGATGAGAATGATCTCCCCGTTGAGTTCGCCGAACTCGAATTTGGTATCCGCCAGAATGATGCCGCACTTTTCCGCGTGCACGGAGGCGTCCGTATAGATCCTTACGGCGCAGTCCCGGATCTTCGCGGCCTTTTCGGGCCCGATGATCTCGCAGACCTGCTGGAAAGAGATGTTTTCGTCATGCCCCGTTTCCGCCTTGGTGGAGGGGGTGAAGAGGGGTTTTTCCAGCTTGGCGGCCTGATGGTAGCCGGGAGGAAGAGTTATCCCGCAGACCTGACCGGACTTTTTGTAGGAAGCCCAGCCGCTGCCGATGAGATAGCCCCGCACGATGCATTCGATGGGAAGGGTCTTGGCCTTCTTCACGATGAGGGAACGCCCTTCCAGATCTTTGGCGACTCCCCGGAGAGACGCGGGAAAATCCCGGACGTCGGAGGCAAGAAGATGATTGGGCATCCAGGAAAGCAGATCGAACCAGAAGAGAGACATCTGGGTAAGGACTTTGCCCTTGTCCGGAATGCCGTTGGGCATCACGCAGTCGAAGGCGCTGATCCTGTCCGTGGCCACGAAAAGGAGGCTGTCTCCCAGATCATACACATCCCGGACCTTGCCTCTGCGGGGAGGCGGCAGTCCCGGGATCTCCGTGGAAAGGAGCGCACCGTTGGCATCGTACTTCATGACGAAATTCAGCCTATTTTGGTGATTTCCACTTTGGTGAGTTCCTGACGGTGGCCGATGCGCTTGCGGAAGCCTTTGCGGCGTTTCATCTTGAAAGCCACAAGCTTGGGCCCGCGGAACTGGGCAACGATCTTGCCTTCCACTTTGGCGCCTTCCACGGTGGGGGCGCCGATCTTCACGTCCGCGCCTTCTCCGATGGCCAGAACCTGGTCGAACACAACGGCAGACCCTTCTTCGCCCGGAATGCGTTCGAGGGTCACGATGTCTTTTTCGGCGACTCTGTACTGGTGGCCGCCCTTGGCAAATACTGCGTGCATGGTCATACTCCTATTGTTGAATTGTTGTCGTTTCGTGGAAGATTTAATATACAGCGTCTTTTCCGTTTTTCAAGCCTTTTTGAGAAAAAAGGCGTTTCTTTCCCGAAAAAACTTTTTCCGTCCCGGATCATTCCGCCCTCAGCACGTCGATGGGGTTCTGCTGGGCGGCCTTCCATGCCGGATAGGTCCCGAAGACGATCCCGATGACTGCGGAAATGAAAAGGGCCAGAAGAATGAACCAGATGGAAAACGCCACGGGCCAGTTGGCGTATTTCGTGACCACTCCTGCGATGAGAAGCCCCAGACACACCCCGATGGAGCCGCCTATGGAGGTAAGGAAGATGGTCTCGAAAAGGAACTGGCGGATGATGTCCCCCTTCTGGGCCCCCAGCGCCCGTCTCGTGCCGATCTCCTTTCTTCTTTCGTATACGTTGGCAAGCATGATGTTCATGATGCCGATCCCTCCCACCAGAAGGGAGATCCCGGCAATGGAGCTCATGACGATGGTGAAGATGTTCTGCGTCTGCTCCCGCTGTTTGAGGATGTCCAGCGGGACCACCATTTCCCAGTCCTGCAGGCTGTTGTGCTTCTTTTCCAGAAAGGCGGCGATGCGCTTGGAGGTGAAGTCTATATAGCTCACGTCCAGCACCCGGACCACGAAGCAGTCGTACTCCACCACCTCTATGGAGGTCCTTCCGCTCACTCTCTGGAAGGAGGTCTTCCCGTAGATGGCGTCGGAGGCGGCCTTGGGGATGAAGATGGCATCGTTGGGGGAGCCGATCCCCTGAATGGTGGTCCCCTTGGTGTTCTCCATGATCCCCACGATGCGGTAGGCGTCGTCCCCCACGCCGATGACCTTGCCCACCACATGCCGTTCCTGAATGGGGAAGAGCCCCCGCCGGGCATTGACCCCCAGAACGCATACGTTCCGGTCCTGATCCGCGGGAGAAAGCCATCTGCCCTGAACGATGACGGATCTGGTCGCCTCCAGAAAATCGTTGGTTACGCCGAAGAGATTCACGTTGAGGCGGGTGGTCCCCTTCAGGATGGGCTTCCGGGAGTTTCTCGCCGTGGCGATGCTGGCCACATTGTCCATGTGCAGGATATGCTGGCGGTCGATCTCGGTAAGTCCGTAGGTCTCGTAATTGCTGTTGCTGGAGGTGTCGGAAACGTCCTTGCCCATGGGCGGGGGCTTTTTCGCGGAAAGGATGATATTGTCCACGCCCATGGATTCGATCTGGGCGAGAGCCTCCCTTTTGGCGCCTTCGGAGATCGAAAGCATGGCGATCACGCTTCCCACGCCGAAGATGATCCCCAGGGAGGTGAGGATGGAGCGGATCTTGTGGAGCATGAGATTGGTGAAGGAAAGAGAGAGCTGGTCACTGAGTTTCACGGGTATCGAACTCCTCTTCCGTATGGTTCACGTTGTCGACGATCCTCCACTTTCTGCCGTTCCTCAAATAGATCACCCGGTCGTATTCGGGCTCGTACTGGGGGTTGTGGGTGACCATGACGATGGTCGTGCCCGCCTTGTGCAGATCATGGAAAAGCGTCATGATCTCGTTTCCGGTCTTTTCATCCAGATTTCCGGTGGGCTCGTCGGCAAGGATGAAGGTGGGATTGTTCACCAGCGCCCTTGCCACGGCCACGCGCTGACACTCTCCGCCGGAAAGCTGGGTGGGCCGGTGGTCCAGCCGGTGGGCAAGCCTCACCTTTTCCGCCATTTCCGCGGAAACTTTCCTGCGGAGGCTTTTGGATGCGCCCGCATAGACCATGGGCACCTCGATGTTTTCCCGCACGGAAAGGTGGGGGAACAAGTTGAAGGACTGGAAGACGAATCCGATCTTCACGTTGCGGATCCTTGTGAGCTCGAAGTCGGAAAGGGTCTCCACGCTGGTCCCGTCCAGCCTGTAGACGCCGGACGTGGGCTTGTCCAGAAGGCCCAGGATGTTGAGAAGCGTGGATTTGCCCGATCCGGAAGAACCCATGATCCCGATGAACTCCCCCTTCCATACCGAAAAATTCACGCCTTTAAGCACAGGCACATCGAAGGAAGGCGTGTGATAGGTCTTCCGGATGTCTCCCAGAAAAAGCGCTTCCTGTTCTCTTGCGGCCATGGGACTCCTTTCGGGATTTCCTACTTGGACTGGGGCTGGAAAGGCCGGTAGAGATAGACTTCGTCCCCCTCCCGCAGGCCCTGGCGGACTTCCACGGCGCTGTCGCTGGATTCCCCGATCCCGATGGCGACCTTTTCCGGCCCGGAGAAGGTCTTGCGGTAGACGAGAAGCTGTCCGCCCTCTTCGAAAACCGCCTCCACGGGGACGGAGATCACGTTTTCCAGGATCCGGGAGACCACCTCCACCTGCACGCTCATGCCGCTGACGATGCGGGGGTTCTTTTCCCCGAAGGAGACCACCGTGCGGTAGATCTTGGGCGTGCTCTTGTCCCAGGGGATGGTGTGGACAGGCAGCGAGGCGATGGTGGAGATCTGTCCTTTCATCTTCACCGCCTCCAGAGATTCGGGGGTGATGATGACTTTATTGCCCACGCTCACCTTGGAACGGTACTGTTCGGGCAGGTTCACGTCCACGATCATCTGGCTCATGTCGGGAATGGTGATGATGACCTGTTTTCTCCTCCCGTCCATGCCCACTTTCACCTCCGGGTTGCCCCAGATCCGGTCCGGATCCCCGTAGGTGACGATCCCGTCCACCGGGGCCGTGAGGGTCATCATGGGGATCCAGGAGGAGTGCCTCT
>JAGAEF010000108.1 GCA_017613255.1 Lentisphaeria bacterium | reverse complement strand
TGGAATCGACCCCAACAATTGGAGCTTTTCGGCGATTTCCTATGCTGAAATTTTTACCGGACAGCAGTGACTCAAAATAAGAATCTTTTCCGGGAAATTCATCCGACAGGCATGTTTTGCGTTTCGATCCATTTTTTTATGTCGCCCTGAACTGATAAGGATCATCCGACAGGTTTTTTATGACCGTTCCATGTCATGGAGAACTTCCTTTTTTCGAAAACGGAAGATTTGCCGTCTGCCGTTTCTCCGTCCGGGATCCCCGCTGCCGTCGGCAACGCTGTTCCGCAGGCATCCCCGATTACGGGAAATACACACTGGAAAACGTTTCCGGCAGGATTCGACGTGGCTGCAGACCGTCACGGATCCCTGTCCGGATCCGATCCAGGAACACGGTCTGCCGCCGTCCGGTCAGTTGAAACAAAACACTTTCACCCCGGAAAAGATTTTTTTCAAGGAACACGCAGTTTTTTGGGACTGCACTTCGGTACTTAGCAAATACCGTGCCAACTTTTGGGACATCCCGTTTTCTCTCCGAAAAAAAAAAGAAAAAACGGCTTCCTCTGCCTCAAGGGAAAGCGCCCTCCCCCGACCCGCTTTTTTCCGGAAGGTTTTTTGCCGGGGGTTGTTTTTTTTCAAAAGCGTGCTATTTTATATAAAAATTTATAGGAGATATAAAAATGAATATCATCATTTCGCTTCTGGGAACGACTCTGGATGCCCACGGCAGAGGAACGGCACAGTGGAACAACTGGCGGCCGTCAGTGGCGCTGGCCATGCAGGAAGACCTGCATTTCGATCAGTATTACATGATCTTCGATCCCCGGTTCCAGCCGCTCATGGAACGCACCTGCGAAGACATCCGGACCTGTTCCCCCGATACGGAGATCCTTCCGGTCCCCATCAGCTTTGCCGATCCCTGGGATTTCGAGGAAGTGTACGCCAAGCTCTATGATTTCAGTTGCGCCCACGACTTTTCCTCCGAAGACAATGAATATTATATCCATATCACCACCGGCACGCATGTGGCGCAGATCTGTCTCTTTCTGCTGAACGAATCCCATCATCTGCCGGGCAAACTCATCCAGACTCAACCCACCTACCACGGCAATCCCGCGCAGGGCCGATACAACGTGATCGATCTGGATCTTTCCCGGTATGACCTGTTGGCGAAACGGTTCGCTCAGGAACGGCACAGCGATCAGGAGTTCCTCAAATCCGGCATCGCCACCAGAAATCGGAAGTTCAACGAACTCATCGAAACCATCGAGCGCGTGGCCATCCGCTCCACGGAACCGATCCTTCTGACCGGGCCCACCGGGGCGGGGAAATCCCTTCTGGCCAAAAAGATCTATGAACTGAAACGCCTGAACAAACAGCTTCACGGAAAGTTCGTGGATGTGAACTGCGCTACCTTGAGGGGCGATCAGGCCATGAGCGCCCTGTTCGGACACAAGAAGGGCGCTTTCACCGGAGCGGCGGCGGACCGCCCAGGCCTGCTGAAGGCAGCGGACGGGGGGATCCTTTTTCTGGACGAGATCGGGGAGCTGGGACTGGATGAACAGGCAATGCTTTTGCGGGCCATCGAGGAAAAAACCTTCCTGCCGCTGGGTTCCGATCAGGAGGAATCCAGTTCATTCCAGCTGATCTGCGGCACGAACAGAAATCTGGGAGAATCGATCCGCAACGGCAGGTTCCGGGCGGACCTTCTGGCCCGCATCGATCTCTGGAACTTCGAACTTCCCGGACTGGCAGAGCGGAGAGAGGATATCGAACCGAATCTGGATTACGAACTGAACCAGTTTTCCCGGAAAAGCGGCAAACGCGTGACATTCAACAAGGAGGCAAGGGAGTGTTTCCTTAAATTCGCCCTGAGCCCGGAAACCCTCTGGAGCGGAAATTTCCGGGAACTCAACGCCATGGTAGTACGCATGGCGACTTTGGCCAACGGCGGCAGGATCGACCTGAAAACCGTTCAGGCGGAGATCGCCCGCGGCGGCAGGACAAAACCGCCTGCGGCGGAGCCCGATGCCCTGCTTGCGGATCTGCTGGGGAGTTCTTACGGGGAAAAATACGACCGTTTCGATCTGGCCCAGCTGCGGGAGACCGTCATGGTATGCCGCTCCAGCAAAAGCCTTGCGGACGCCGGGAAAAAGCTCTTTGCCGTCTCCCGGCTTGCCCGGAAAAGCGTCAACGATTCCGACCGTCTGAGCAAATATCTGGGCAGGTTCGGCCTGGATTTTTCCATGATCCGGGATGCCCGGGAAAGCAGGGAAAAGTAAAAACGGCGTTCCCGCTTACAGCTGGATTTGCAGGGGGACGGGGAGAGGCGTGCAGAAGGTGTCTCTTGCATAGGTGCGCTCCGGCAGGATTACCAGAACGTTGAGAGACTCGGTGTTCACCGCATAGGGGGCGTGATGCCAGACGCCGGGACGGCAGTTGACCGCAACCCCTCTGGGCACATAAAAGGCCTCCGCCTTTTCCGCAGGAAAATCCCTGCCGGGAGTGGCGGGTGCAAACCAGAGGATCGCATCTGCGTCCAGCGGGATCGCCGTTTCGCAGGTGAAATCGTGAAACTCCGCGTCGGTGATGAGCAAAGGCCGTTTCAGGACGCGGCAGACGGAATAGGAGGCCTCCTTCCCCCCCAGATCCTGCTGAAGCATATCCCGGAAGAAGACGGCGGAAGCGTCTTTGGGGCCCGCAGCCTCCGCCGCAAAAGGATCCAGAAGCGGCGTAAAGGTGCCGTATTTTTGAAACGCTTCGAAACTCAATTTCCGTACCTGGATCGTTCTCATATTTTTCCTCGCAATGTTCGATGTTTTTTTCGGAATGGGAAACTACTCCCTCAAAGATCGTGCGTTCCTTCGGAAAGCTCCCTGCCCCGGAAAAGGGCCGTGGTCCCCGGCGGGACAGAGAGAGAATAGCGCCCGTTTTCCTTCAATTCCAGCTGAATGGGCCCATGGGGAGTGGGGGTTTTGACCCGGAAGGTTTTCAGCGTGCCGGGCTGGGGATCCACAAGGAAACTCCCGAATCCGGGAGTAAGCGGACGGATGCCGCAGAGATACCGCACAAGGATGTTGCCGGGGGAGGCTCCCCAGGCATGAGTCCCGTCCTCGTTGTTGGGCTTGGGCGCGTCTCCCCACTTTTCCGTGGTCATGGTGAAGCCTCTTTCCAGCATATTGTTCCAGGAACAGGGCCCGTCGGAAAGCATCAGGCGCAAAGCGTAATCGGCAAGTCCGTTTTCGTAACAGCACTCCAGAAGGAACTGGGCGCCGAACACGCTGCATGCCATGCCTTTGGACTGCATGAGGGAAAGGATCCCGGGCTTTTCCTCCTTTTCCGCCACGTTCCACAGGACGGGGAAAATACAGCTGTGAAGCGCCGTGTGACCAGATCCCGGGTTATCCACGAAGAGCCCGTTCTTGAGCATGGTTTCCCGGATGGCCCTGCGGGACCGTTCCGCCGCTTTGCGGAAATCAAGGGCGTCGGACTCCTCCCCCAGCAGGGAGGCTACTTGCGCGGTCCTGCACAAGGCCATATACTGCCAGCAGTTGGGCACAAGATTGTATGTCCCGAATTCATAGCCGTCCCGCTCGTATTCGGGCCAGTCCACGATGTCATGGACTTTCATTCCGGGAGGAAAGCGGGGGCAGGCATATTCCTCCGGAGGCAAAGAAGCCGCATTCAGAAGGCCGTTTTCGCAGACGCCGTCAAGAAGACACTTCTTTTTCATGGGCCCGTACCAGCGCCGCACGTTTTCCAGATCCCCCGTGTACAATGCGTAATCGTGGATGATGGGGACCATGGCAAGCCACCATTCCGTAGGCCAGGTGGGGTAAAGGAACAGCTGGTCGATGGTGTTGGCGGAAAGGGTCTTGTCGGCCATGCAGGCAAAATAACTGAGCTGGTTGATATAGGCGTCCCCTTCATAGGGCTGCAGTTCCCGGCTTCCGTCGATGAACACGCCCAAGGGAGTAGTCGCCTTCACGGTGTGTTTGCACAGTTCCCAGATCCGGTCGAGACTTTCCGAACTGCTGACGAAGTCCGAAGCGGAATCGTCGAACTCATAGAAGAAAGCGCGCTGAAACACCTTCAAAGGCCCGGAAAATCCCCTCACTTCCGCATACCGGAAGGGGACGAAGG
>JAGAEF010000009.1 GCA_017613255.1 Lentisphaeria bacterium | reverse complement strand
CTGCCCCGGATATTTTTCTCCGCGGAAAAAATACCCCGCGGGGATCGTTGGAACAAATCACAAAAAAAGGACATCCTATGTCGAAGCGGAAAATCATCGTATCCATCGCTGCGGGAGTCGTCGTTTTGCTGGGCGGCCTTCTCCTTGTTTCGAAGTTCATCGTGGAAAACGCGCTGGAAACGGAAACGCTTCTTACGGAAGATGAAAAGAAGACCTTGGGTATTCTCAACGATATTCATGTTCCGGCGCGGCTCAAGAAAGAAGCCTTGAACAAACTCAAGGCCCGTTTCCGTCCTGATCTTTACGAAAAGGAAGGGCGCAAACGGGGGCTGCTTTGACGTGCATATGCTCCGACGGCGTAAAACGTTTCCCCACAACTTTCAGGATTTGCCTCTCCGCAACCCGTCTCCGCGCCCGGTTTTTCCCGCAGAAAAGAGAGACTCAAGGCCGTAAAAAGCCTCTGCGATTCCCGAAAAGGGAGGGCTTGAAAACGCCTGCTGCGGCGCCTTACTTCAGTTTGATCTCCACGCCTGTCATGAGCTCGTTTTCCACTTTGCCCTGACCGTTGGTGTGCTCTTCGAAAAGAACGAATTTCCCGCCGATGGAAATGTTTTTCAGGAAAATGACCTTTTTCACGGTGATGACAAGCATGTTGTCGTCCGGCTGGACGGAGACGGAAAACTCCCCTTCCCGGAAGGAGTAGGAACTCTTGATCTCGCCCTTGGACCAGACGACGGCGGAAACCGCATGTCTCTTCAGAAGGACGTTCAGCTGAAGATCCCAGCCCTTGAACCGGCCCGTATCCTTGTTGTTGTCGGAATCCACATAGAAGGTGAGCAGGGCCAGATCGTTTTCCAGAAGAGCATCCAGAGACTTGATCTGGAACATGAATTTGTACTCCTTTTCGGTCTGGGCAAAACCGAAGGCGTAAGTCTGGAGCTCCCGGAAGGTCTTGTTGGGGCTTTTCCAGACGACGGGGATGCTCTCCTGCGCGCCGGAAAGCGCAAACAGCGTGCAAAGGGTTGCCAAAACAGCCAGAAAACTTTTCTTCATCATGCTTTTCTCCTTTTCCGATCGGAAACTCATTCCCCGGATAATATACCCTTCTCTTTGCCTTCTTCAACCGCGAAACGGGAAAGAATACGATTTTTTTCCCATTTTTCTCCCGCAGACCGGAAAATCCCGGACCGGAAAACCCGCTTCTTCCGGGAATGCGCCGGAAACGGAGAAAAAACTTACGGACGCAGCCCCAGTTCCTTCATGATCCGTTCCAGATGGATGCGGGAATTTTTGTCCCGGACGCTTTTGTCCAGCCGCTCCAGAATGACCTGCACATATTCCGGGGGAAGTTTCTGAAGAAGTTCCACGCCGGTCTTGTGCACTCTCTGCAGATATTCCGTGGTGAGGAACCGCTCGTTCCCCTGATCCATGGAAGCCAGAAGAAGGGCCGCAACGACGGCAGCTTCCCTGTCCTCGGACTTGAGGATGAGCTCCACGAAAGGCTGGATCCGTTTGCGTTCCGCCTTTTCCGTACGCTGGCTGGTTCCTTTTTCATCCAGCGGGATGAATTTGGAAGAGTCGCTGGTATCTCCCAGCCTCACCATCCGCAGCCGGATATGGGCGGCGGCATTGATTTCCGGCACGGTCAGAAGTTTTCTGGTGATCTTCCGGTGGGCTTCCACGCTTGCGGCGAACTGGGGGATGGAACGGGGCGCAAGGGCGATCCTTTCCAGATCCGGGACAAGCAGAGGGAGTTTTTTCCGCCTGGCGAAGATGTCCAGCACGGTTATGGTGTATTCCGGCAAATACAGAAGGCGCCGCAGAAAGCGTTCCTCGGCCAGATCCGGAGTTTCCAGCAGGCAGTCGATGGCCTTTCTTGCCAGTCCCTTGTCCCGGGAAACGGCGATCGTCTCCAGCGTTTTGCCCGCCATTTCCCCGCCGCAGTGCATGATGGCTTCCAGGTGCTGATACGGCGGATCGCTCTTTTCCTCTTTCCATTTTTCCATGGCTTCCAGAATGTATTTGGGGGAGTCGTCCTTCCGGTTGCTGAAATAGAGAATGGCGGTCCTTGCGGAAAAGTGGTCGAAATCCGTCGCGTTCAGAGCTTCGGCCATGATCTTCTGGAAGTTGTCTCCGCCGGAAAAAGGCAGGGCATTGTGCAGGATATTGAGGTGAAAAAGATCCCCTTTGGCGAACCAGAAGTAGCCTCTTGCCTTTCCCAGATAGACGGTGCGGAGCACGATCTCGCTTTCCGGAAGATCCCACTTGAAGGAGTTTCTCAGCTCTTCCGCAAAGACGTTGCCCCGGGCCTGCACCATGTAGATGAGCAGGAATCCGTTGCTGATGTTGGTCTCCTTGACGGTCCGTTCCCCGGTGGGACGATTGAGGATGAGCTGCCATGCGGGGGGGCCGTCATAGGCTTTATCCGTATAGGCGCAGGAAGTGTTCGCCGCCCAGGAAGGCAGGGCGCGCCGGAAGATCTGCAGCGTTTCCGCCTCCGGGGGAATGCTGCCCTGCGCCGGATCGTTCAGGACGCTCCGGACATCCCGGGCGGGGGCTTTGTCCGTTCCGCTCTTCTTCCCCTTTTCCGCTCCGGAAAGGTGCGAAAGGGAAAGTGCGGCAAAACAAAAGGCAAAAACCATGGAAAGGACTCCGGGGCGGTTTCCGAAAAAGCTTCTCATGACTCGACCTCCTCTCTTTCGCGCGTTTCCTCCTGCCGGGGAACGAATCTCACCTTGGGCTGCGGAACATCCACTTCCGCCTTGAAACGGCAGCGGAATTCGCCGCCGAAAAGTTCGTTGATGCTTTCCGTAAGAGCTCTGCTCACCCGGACGCGGTAGGTTTCTTTGCTTTCCAGGAAGACGGCCCGGTCGCCCGCGTGGATGCACAGCACGAATTTGGTCTCTCCGGGGTTCTTCAGGACAAGTTCCTTCAGCCGGGCAAGAAGTTCCCGCTCCTCCGGCGTATCGTTGACATGCACGATCAGTTCCCGGGCGCTTTCCGCAAGGGTCTGGTCCAGGAACTGGATCTTTTCGGCGATCAGCACGGGAGGCGCGTTTTCGTCGTTTCTTCTTGTCACGCCCTTGATGACGACGGGGACCACGGCAGGGACGGGAAGCCCTTTGGCGGCGGCCTCGGCCTTGTTGCGTTCGTCCGCATGGATCACGTCCTTGCAGCTTTCGTAGGTTTTCGGGTAAGCCATGCACTCGATGGTGCCGGTGGGATCCTCGAACTGGATGACGGCGAAGAGGGAGCCGTCCTTCTTGCTCGTCTTTTTCGTTACGCTTTTGAACACGCCGCCCACCTTGACGCCGATCTCCTTGGGTTCTCCGAAGATCCCCGCCACGTTGTGGGAGGAAAAAGCCGCCAGATAGGGGGCGTATTTTTCCGCGGGATGCCCGGAAACGTAAAAGCCCAGAAGCGCCTTTTCCTGATTCAGGATCTCGGTTTCGTCGAACTCGGGAATATCCGGCACGGGTACGGAGGAGAAATCTTCCTCCTCCCCCATGCCGAAGGCTTCGAAAAGATTGCCCTGCCCCAGCTCCTTGTCCCTTCTGCGGGAGGCGGCGCAGGCAAGAGAGGGCTCGATGATCTCCACAAGCTGGGACCGTTTCAGTCCGAAGGAATCCATGGCGCCCGCCCGGATGAGGTTTTCCGTATTCTTGGCGTTGAGGCCGCTGGTGCGTTCCAGTAGATCGGAAAGGGATTTGAATTCGCCTCCCTGACTGCGGGCGTCGATGATGGCCTGCGCGGCGCCTTCGCCGAACCCCTTGATGGCGCCCAGCCCGAAGCGGATGTTGCCGCCGTCCACGGAAAAACTGATCTCCGAATGGTTCACGTCGGGGGGCAGGACCTTGATTCCCTCTTCGTGGCAGGCGTTGATCAGGAACATGAGTTTATCCGACTTGCCCAGTTCGCTGGAAAGCACCGCCGCATAGAATTCCGGACGGTAGTGGGCCTTGAGATAGGCGGTGCGGTAGGAGACCACGGCGTATGCGGCGGAGTGGGATTTGTTGAACCCGTACCCGGCGAACTTGTTGATCTTTTCCCAGATCTGGTTGGCCAGCTCTTCGCTGATGTTGTTGGTTTTGGCGCACCCTTCCACGAACTTGATGTGCTGGGCGGCCATCTCCTTTTCCTTCTTCTTCCCGATGGCCCTGCGCAGGATGTCCGCCTGCCCCAGGGAGAAGCCGGCAAGGGCCTGCACCACCTGCATGATCTGCTCCTGATAGAGCATGATGCCGTAAGTCTCGTTGAGAATGGGCTCCATGAGGGGGTGGTCGTATTCGATCTTCCTGCCGGAAACCTTCCTGCCCACGAATTCGGGAATATAGTCCATGGGACCGGGCCGGTAGATGGCCAGAAGCGCGCAGATGTGTTCGATGGTCTCCACCTTGAACTGACGGCAGAGGTTCTGCATTCCGCCGGACTCCAGCTGGAACACGGCAATGGTGTTTCCGCTGTTCAGAAGGTCGTAGGTGGGCTTGTCGTCCAGGGGCAGGGTGTCCAGATCGATCCGGATGCCCCGGCTCTTGTACACGTTCTCCACCGCGTCGGCGATGACCGTAAGGGTGCGCAGCCCCAGAAAGTCCATTTTCAGCAGTTTCACCGCTTCGCACTGGGCCGCCTGATACTGGGTCACCACTTCCGCGTTGGCTCCTCTTCCCAGCGGGACCACCGGGGCCAGAGGATGGTCGCAGATGATGACGCCCGCGGCATGGATCCCCATATTCCGGTTCAGTCCTTCCAGCGGCAGGGCTTCGTCGATGACCTCCTTTGCCCAGGGTTCATGGGAGAGAAACTCCTTCATCTCGTCGGTCTGGAGCGCCTTGGCGATGGTCATTTTGGGATCGTTGGGGATGCACTTGGTGATCTTGTCCCCTTCCGCGGGCGTTTTGCCCAGCACCCGGGCCACGTCCTTGATGGCGTTTTTCGCCTTCAGCGTGCCGTAGGTGCCGATCTGGCACACGCAGTCCGCGCCGTACTTTTCCGTCACGTACTGGATCACCTCTCCCCTCCGCCGTTCGCAGAAGTCGATGTCGAAGTCGGGAGGCGAGACCCGGTCCGGGTTCAGGAACCGTTCGAAGAAGAGGTGGAACCGGATGGGATCGATGTCCGTGATCCCCACCAGATAGGCCACCAGACTGCCCGCTCCGGATCCCCGGCCGGGCCCCACGGGGACCCCGATGCTCTTGGCGGCGTTGATGAAGTCCCACACCACGAGGAAGTAACTGTCGTATTTGGTCTTGTGGATGATGCCCAGTTCATAGTCCATGCGTTCCATCATCATGCGGGCGTTTTCCCTGTGGGCTTCGTCGGGATGGAGAAGGTCGTACCCGTACCGGCCGGGGAAACCCTTGATGCAGAGGTTCCGCAGGATCTCCGCCTGCGTTTCTCCCTCCTTCACCCGGTAGACCGGATAGTGGTTCGTCTGCATATCCAGCTCCACATGACACCGTTCCGCAATGCCCACGGTATTGGTCACGGCCTGGGGCAGTTCCCGGAAGATCTCCTTCATCTCCTCCGGGGACTTGAAATAGTATTCCGGGCCGGACATGCGCATGCGCCGCTCGTCGGTGACCATGGCGTGGGTCTGGATGCAAAGCATGAGATCGTGAGGGCGGGCGTGCTCCTTGATGAGGTAATGCACGTCGTTGGTGGCCACAAGGGGGATCCCGGACTCCCTGGAAAGAGCGTTGAAGGTCCTTATGACGGTCTTCTGCTCCGGGATGCCGTGATCCATGATCTCCAGAAAGAAGTTCTCCTTCCCGAAGATGTCCACATATTCTCCCAGGGCGTTCCTTGCCTCCTTTTCCCCGGAATGGACCGCCTTGTAGGCGATCTCCCCCTGCAGGCAGGCGCTGAGCCCGATCAGCCCTTTGCAGTGGGCGGCAAGGAACTCCTTGTCGATGCGGGGTTTGTAGTAGAATCCCGGGCCGTGGGCCTGAGAGACGAGCCGGCAGAGGTTCTGATACCCTTCGAAGTTCTGGGCAAGAAGGATGAGGTGGTAGCCCTTGATGTTGGGGATGTCGGGCCGGTGATCCGTGAGCGAGGTGGGGGAGACATAGGTTTCCACCCCCAGAATGGGGTTGATCCCGCACGCCGACAGGGCCTGACTGAACTCGAAGCACCCGCCCATGACGCCGTGGTCGGTGAGAGCTACCGCCTGCATGCCCATCTGCTGGGCCACGCTCACGATATCGTATTTGCCCGCCTTCTCCTCCGGTTTGAGCTTCGACCAGTGGATATGACAGGCTCCGTCCAGAAGACTGAAGTCCGAATGTACATGAAGATGAACGAAATCCGTTGCCATTTCTTTTCCCGAAAAGTGTGCCGCAAATGTTGAAGTTGTTCCGGGCGTACTATACCATAATCCGAGGGAAAAGTCAAATCTGCCCGGCAAAAAAGCAGGAAAAATCCTGCCGGAAAAAGTGCCGCGCCCTCCCCGGGGACTTGAAAAAAGCCCGGAAAGCGCTATATTGATATGCAGGAGAACAAAGAGGGAGGACCTTATGCACAGGATCTATTACTTTTCCGGGACGGGCAATTCCTACTATCTGGCGAAGAAGTTTGCCGAAAATTTCCATGACGCGGTCCTTGTTTCCATAGCTCATCTTGACCGGGGCGAGGACGTGCTTCTGGACGCGGAGTGCACCGGGATCTTCTTTCCCGTCTACTGCGGCGGGGTCCCCGTCATCGTCCACAACTTCCTCAAAAGGATCGTTCTTCCGGAAGGAGGACAAAAGGGAAGATTCCTTTACGCCGTGTGCACCTCCTCCGGCGTGCCCGGGGCGGCGCTCCCCATCGTGGAGGACATCCTTGCGGAACGCTCCATCGACGTAAGGGCCTGCTTCCACATCCGCATGCCCGCCAACTACTATCCCCTCTCCGGGGCCCTGCCGGAAAAACAGCAGCAGCAGATCTTCCAGCGAGCGGAACGGGCGCTGCGCATTGCCGCGGTCATGGTGAAAAAGCGGAAAAAGACCCATCCATTGCGCATCTTCCCCATCGATACTTTCGTGAAGTTCGTCGCAGGCAGGGCCATTGCCACGCTGGCCGCTTCGGACAAGGCCTTCAAGGTCAATGAAAAATGCACGGGCTGCGAACTTTGCGCAAGAGTCTGCCCTGCCGCCAATATCGCATTGGATCAGGCCGGACACCCCAGCTGGACCCACCATTGCGAACAGTGCATGGCCTGTCTCCAGTGGTGTCCGCAGGGCGCCATCCAGTACGGGAAGGTGGATCCGGAACGGAAAAGATACCACCATCCCCTCGTGAAGGCCGAAGAGCTTGCCAGACCGCCTGTGGAATGAACTTTTTTTCGGGAGAAAAATGGGAAACGCAAGAAAAGTTTTCGTGGCCGGAGGCGCCGGCTATATCGGGAGCGCCTGTTCGGAATATCTGCTGGACAGGGGGTATGAGGTAACCGTATTCGATTCTCTGGTGACGGGCCACAGGAAGGCCGTGGATCCCAGAGCGGAATTCGTGCAGGGGGATCTGGCGGACCGGGCCCTTCTTCTGGAGCTCTTCCGGAAAAACCGCTACGACGCGGTCATGCACTTTGCCGCCTTCTCCCTCGTGGGGGAATCCATGAAGGATCCGGGCAAATACTTCCGCAACAATGTGGCCAACGCCCAGAACCTTGCCGATGCCGCCGTGGAGGGGAAGGTTTCCGCCTTCGTCTTTTCCAGCACCGCCGCCACCTTCGGCGAGCCCGCCGAGATCCCCATACGGGAGACCACCCCCCAGAACCCCATCAACGCCTACGGGGAGTCCAAGCTCTGCTTCGAAAAGATCCTCTCCTGGTATCACAAAATCCACGGACTCAAATATGTGGCGCTGCGGTACTTCAACGCCGCCGGCGCAACGGAGAATTTCGGCGAGGACCACTCTCCCGAGACCCATCTCATCCCCATCCTCCTTCAGGTGGCTCAGGGCAAAAGGGAAAAGGCCATGCTTTTCGGGGACGATTACGATACGAAGGACGGCACCTGCGTGAGGGACTATATCCACATTCTCGATCTGGCGCAGGCCCACGAAAAGGCCATCGACGCGCCCCGTGCGGGGCACTACAATCTGGGTACGGGCAACGGCATGAGCGTTCTGGAGATCCTCAACGCGGCAAGAAAGGTGACGGGGCACCCCATTCCCGCCGATGTGGTCCCCCGCCGTCCCGGAGACCCGCCCAAACTCATCGCCTGCTCGGATCTGGCCAAAAAGGAACTTTCCTGGCAGCCTTTGTACGAGGATCCGGAAAAGATCATTTCCTCCGCGTGGAAATGGATGTGCAAACATCCTGACGGGTATCAGGACCGATAGGAAATTTTCTCAGGCAAGATCCACAAGTCTCCTCATGGCCATGCCGAAGGCTTCCATGGTGACCTCCGCGTCATAGCCCGCCCGGTGGGGCCTTGCGGCATCCAGAGAAGCGCCCAGCCCCCACGCCTGCACCAGTGCGGGCAGACTGTAGCTGGGCATTCCCGGATAGGCCTTTTTGATGAGCACGATGCTGTCGTAGGCGCCGTTTTTCAGCAGGGGGAGCCCCGTTCTTGCGAAACTTTCCTGCATGAAGGAGAGATCGAACCTCGCGTTGTGGGCCACAAGGCGGGAACCCCGGACAAAGTCCTGAAACGCATACCCCGCCTCCGTGAACTTGGGGGCATCCTTCACCATCTCGTCGGTGATCCCGTGGATCCTGCTCACCGCCGGCGGGATGGGCACGGAGGGGTTGACCAGAGTCTCGAATCTCGTGAAGGTGCCGTCCACTTCCACCCGGACGGCGCCGATCTCCACGATGCGGTCCCTTGCCGGACTCATGCCGGTGGTTTCGATATCGAACACGGTAAAAGGTCCGTGCTTGTGCCACAATGCCATTTTTCTCTCCTTTTTCCGTGAAAAATATAATCGTGCTCCTCCGTTTTTCAAGCGGGGAAAGGGGATTTCTTCCCTCTTTGTTTTTTCATGGGCCTTCCGGCGGGAAAAATGGTCTTTTCCGCGCTTTTGCCCTTGACATTGGGGGAACGGATGTTAAATTAACTCCCGTTCCGGGAGGCGTATTTCCCGGCGCAAGTTCCGCAAATGCTTTCGAAAACACATAAGTCAACAAAAGGATTTCCCATGAAGTACAGGTTTCTTCCCGCAGGTCCCACACCCGAACCGATCGATTTCACCCACTTCCCCGACCGATTGAGCTGTTTCGTCTTCCGCAACTGGAACATGCTCCCCCTTGCCACCATGGCAAGACTTCTGGGGACCACGTCCGCCAAGGTGCTGCGGCTCGCCAACTTCATGGGGCTTCCCAAGTACGACGCGGAGCAGACCAAACTCTGGAAGACCAAAGGCTATATCTCCCTCCTGCGCCAGAACTGGCATTTGCTTCCCTACGAACAGATCATGGAAATGCTGGGCATGACGGAAAAGGAGCTGGCCTTCTGCCTCAAGGAGGATGATTTCCTCTTCCACAAGCTGGGCTCCCTCAAGCCTGCCGCAAAACCCCTGAAGTATGAAGAGCCCTCCGAAAAGACCATCGCCCGGCTGAAAGAGATCAAGAGTGAGCTTTATCCCGATCTGGTGAAGGCCTCGAAGAAATTCGCCCCCTTCCAGTTCAAAAAGTGTGCCAGAGTCGTGCCCGCCAAGACGAAAAACCTGCGCATGATCTATCCCTATTCGGCCAGTTACGGGGATCCCCTCATGGACGACTCCCTTTCCGATTTCTCCGACGAGATGCTCAAGGATTATGCGAGAGCGGGGATCAACGGCCTCTGGTTCCAGGCGGTCCTGTACGGACTTGTTCCCTGGGACAGGGCTCCGGAAATGTCCGGAGACTACAAGAGACGGGTGAAGAATCTGCGTCGTCTCTCCGACCGCGCCGCCAAGTACGGAGTGGGGATCTATCTCTACTTCAACGAACCCCGCACCATCACCATGGAATGGGCGGACAAATTCAAGGATCTGGAAGGGGCGACGGACAAGGAAGGCGTGCTCTGCCTCTGCACCTCCAAAAAAGAGGTTCTGGACTATCTGGAAAACGCCATGGCGACGTTGTTCGCCCAGTGCCCCAACCTTGCGGGGATCTTCACCATCACCAGAAGCGAGAACGCCACCAACTGCGCCTACTCCACGGATGAGCACAAGAACTCCTGTCCCATCTGCCGGAACAGGAAAACTTCCGACATCATTGCGGAAGTGCTTACCGCGCTGGCCAACGGGATCGGGAGAAGCAACCCCAAGGCCCGGGTCATGGCCCACACCTGGGCGTGGGGATTCGAGTACATCAACGACATCATCCGGAAAGTGCCCAAGAACGTCTCCATTCTCTGCGTAAGCGAGTGGGGCGTGGAAACCGACTGCGAAGGGTACAAGGGAAGCGTGGTGGACTACTCCATTTCCAAGCCGGGCCCCTCCCCCCGGGCAAAGGAAAACTTCCTCGTTGCCAGAGAGTGCGGTCTGGAACGGGTGGCCAAGGTGCAGATCAACAACTCCTGGGAGATGAGCGCGGTCCCCTATCTTCCCGTGTTCGACCTTGTGGAAAAACACCTGAACGCTCTGCGGAAGGCGGGAGTGGACAACTTCATGCTCTCCTGGACGCTGGGCGGAGCGCCCTCCCCCATGGTGGGACTTCTTTCCAAGAGCAAGGAAGCCGTGTTCAAAGAGCTGTACGGAAGCGGAGCCAAGGCCGCTTCCCAGGCCTCGAAAATCTTCAGCGACGCCTTTTCCTTCTTCCCCTTCGACAGCGCCTACTGCATCTACAAGGCGCCCATGAACTACGGCCCCATGAACCTCCTGTATCTCACGCCCACCAACTATCAGGCCGCCATGGTGGGATTCCCCTATGACGACATCAAGACGTGGAGATACCGCTATCCGGAAGACGTCTTTGCCCGGGCCTTCCACCGGGTGGCCGACAACTGGGAAAAGGGTCTGCCCATTCTGGAAAAGGAGGTAACGAAACTTTCCGGAAAGTTCCGGAAGAACTTCGAAGAGCTCCTGCGTTTCGCCAAGGTGACCTACTGCCACTTCAAGACCACCTCCAACGCCATCGACTTCATCCTGCTGAGAAGGGATACAGCCGCAAACAGGGAAAAACTCATTGCCATTCTGGAAAACGAGCTGGAACTTGCCAAATGCGTGGGGATGTGCCAGTGCGAGGATGCCCGCGTCGCCTTCGAGGCCAGCAACCATTACTACTATACGCCCAGTCTCATTCAGGAAAAGATCCTCAACTGCAACGCGCTTCTGCGCCAGCTGAAGAAGAGCTGAATCATCTGCTCAGACGCCGGGCAAGGCGCGCACACTGTTTGCCCAGCAGGAAGAGGCCGTTGGCGGCAAGCTCCGCGGAAGAGGGATAGAAGATCTCCTTTTTTTGCGCCTCTTCCGTCATGCTTTCGAAGCGGCAGTCGGAGTCGAACCGCTCCATGCTGATCCAGTCCCGGAAGGTATCCAGCGAACGGATGCGGAGGGCCCGGAAACGGTCCATAAGGGGATCTTCCTCCCGGAAAATGCGGAACTTTTTCATCTTGAGAAGAATGATGCAGTCCGCGGCGAACTCTTCGAAGAATTCTCCGCTCCGGGAGAAAAGGATCCTCCGCCTTTCGGGATCGTCCCCCTTTTCCTCCATGCCGGAAAACCCGTCCGCGGCGCAGGAGAGGGCGCGGAAGCTGTCCTGAAGGAGTTTTCTCCTGAGAAGCGTGAAGGGGGACGGAAAAAGATACCGCGAAGCAAAGTGTTTTGCAGCAAGGTGGAGGAAGAAAAACTGCAGAAAGACCCTTCCTTGCCGGAACGCGCCTTCCGGAAGGGCGGATTCATCCGGGAGAGTCATAAAGTGTCTCCTTTCCGGCTGGAGCAGGAAAAAAGGCTTTTCCCCCTGAAGGTGGGGTTGATCCCGAATCTCGTGAGGGGGAAATCGAATTTCACCGGGTCCTCGGGATCGATGCGGGCAAAGGCCTGCGTGATCTCCTTTGCCGCCGCCAGCGTGGGAGTTTTCCCGGAACAGAAGCCCAAGGATTTTGCCGTGCGGAACATGTGGGTATCCAGCGGGACGAGAAGAAGTTTTTTGGGGATCTTTTTCCATGTGCCCGTATCCACGTCCCTGTCCCGCACCAGCCACCGGAGCATGAGAAGAGGCCGCTTGCAGGCGCTTTTCCCCGAGGGGACGGGGAAAAGGAAACTTTTTCCCTCCGGAAAAAAGCGGCATAGACGGTTGCCGAAACTTTCCAGGGCGGGAAGGAGATCGGCGTGATTTCCCTCGTCATATCCGGCAAGGAAGGCGTCTTCCAGAGAAGAGTATTCCCGCAGAAGAGCGCCCGCCCCGGCAAGAAAAAGCGCAAGATCCCGCCCGCTCACGAATCGGTACCGGAAAGAGGAAAAGGCTTTTTCCAGCGCCTCCGGAGAGTTTTGCCGCAGCGTTTGCGCCTCCCCCTTTCCGGGCAGACAGGAAAGACGAGTCAATACCTCCTCCACGGCTTTCAGGATGAGCTCCACCCTGCCGAAAGCAAGGGAGGAAGCAAGGAGAGCGACCACCTCCCGGTCCTCCTTTTTCCGGCATTTGCGGAGAAAGGAAAGGGGATCCGGTTCGATGAACTCTTCCCGGGCGAAAAGGGAATAAAGCCGTCCCAGTTCCGCCCGGGACGGCCGTTTTCCCCCGGAAACCTTTCCTCCCGCCGCAAGAGTCTTTTTCCCGCAGGTCATGAAAGGAAAGCCCGGAAAAAATCAGGCGGGCTTGAAGGAATCTTTTCCCACGCCGCAGTCGGGGCAGAGCCAGTCCGCGGGCACGTCTTCCCACTTGGTTCCGGGAGGTACCCCGTTGTCGGGATCGCCTTTTTCGGGGTCATACTGATAGCCGCACACTTCGCACACATACTTTTCCATGGTGATTTCTCCTTTTTTTGTTATCCGGGTCGTTCCCGTATTACGTTCAGGCAATGACTTTTTCCCAGAGTCCGTGGATGTTGCAGTACTCCCGCAAAATCATTCCGGGGGCAAGTTTCACGGGGAAGGCCGCTTCCGGCGCCATTCCCGGTTTCAGGAACTCCTTATAGACTTTCGTCCCGTCGATGATCTCGATCCACTCGATGTAATGCGCCTCCGTCATGGGATGAGGCGCATTCTCCCCCACTTTCACGACGACGCCCTTTTCCCCTTCCACGGGAAAAGGCACATGCTTTTCCACCTTGGTGTCGGCGCTTTTTGGTTCCAGGACCTCCATGGGCGCGGAACAGCAGACGGCACATTGCGTACATCCCCGATTGCTCAGCACTTCCGCGACAAGCCCGCAGCTTGCGCACCGCATGACAGCGTTTTTGTTCATGTTTCCCCCCTTTTTTTTGTGCTGCGTTTCCCCTCCGGAACGCTTCTTCCGGAGGGTCGGCAACGCTCCTTACAATACCACGGGGGAGGGAAAAATCAACTGGAAAAGGAAGAAAAACGCGATTTTATTGCGCCGCAGGGAAAATTTCCGGTTCGTAGAGAGGGAATTTTTCCCGGTAGAAACGGGCCTTTTCCGGCCGGACGATAAGAAGGAGAAAATAGCACTCCTCCGGGTGTCCCCACGCTCCGGCGCGCTCGTTCAGGGAGGAGTAAAGGAGAAACAGGTTCGGCGCCCCTTTGCGGGGGAGTCCATAAACCATGCACAAATACAATCCGCAGTCCGCCTCCGCCGGGAGGTTTTTCACCACCTCGTCCGGGATATTCATCCCCTCCCCGGAGGGAAGGTCTTTCCAGAGGGAAAAGGTCTGACTTGTTTTGGAGAGAAGAGAAAAGATCTTCCGGGGCGGCAGACAGGCCATCACCGGCGTGCAGTAGGCTGTATCCGTGCAGAAAAGCGGCAGGGAGGGAGCGTTTCTTTCGATGAACTTTGCCGCATATTTCCCGTGGGAAAAGTCGTACAGGATCTCGCTTTTCAGCGCCGTCACGCTTTTGCCCGCAAGGAAAAGAACGCTCCAGAAAACCGGGAGGAAGAAGAGCAGGAAAAGAAGGGGTTCATACCATGCGGCCCCCTTTTCTTCCTTCGGAGAATCCCATTCGGCAAGCACGAAGGAAACCACCCCGCCCGCAAGGAAGAAGGAAGCGTGTCTCATTTCGGAAAAACCGCCCAGCACGAAGGCAAGGAAGGTGAAACCCAACGTCGTGCAGAAGAAAAGCATGGCTTCCTTGCTTTTCCGGAGCTGGAAAAGGACGAGGAAAGGAAGAAAAACAAGGATGGCGGGCGGAAGCCCGAAGAGTTCCGATGTTGCCGTGAAAGGATTCAGAAGCCGGACCGAAACGTCTCTTCCAAGGACCTGCAGGGCGTTGGCGATGAGCGGCGGGAAGGGCTTGTCCGGCGAGGCTCCGTGCTGTCCGCAGAGCAGGAGAAAACCCGCGAGCGCGGCAAGAAAGATCATGACGCACGGAATGAGGAACTCCTTGCTTTTCAGTCGCTTCTGTATGACGGCCTGGCGCAGGATGCACAGGCAGAACCCCAGAATGGGGCCAGCGAAAAAAAGATCGGAAAGAAGAACAAGACTCAAAAGGAGCGCAGCAAGGTACGGGTGATCCCACAGATTCTTCCACAGCAGAAGAAGGAGAGCGACAAGCAGGAATCCCGCGGTATAGTTTCTGGCAATGACGGAAAACTCGAAGAAGAGGGGATAAGTGAAGACGAGCGCGGCTCTCGTAAGAAGCCGGAAGGGGAACTTTTCCAGAACGATCCAGGCAAGGATCGCCGAAAGAAGCCAGTGGATCAGCGCGACTCCCATGACGGGAAGCCCCAGTTTCACGAAGGGAAAAATGAGAAGATACCACAGCGGAAAGTGCGCTTCCATGCGCAGCTGCCGGATAAGCGGAAGGAGAGGGAGGTCCCTTACGATGAGGAAACCCTGCGCCTCGTCCCGCCACACCTCGTGGAAAAGGGTCATGAGCAGCGTGAGGAGCGCGTAAAAGATGAAAAGGAACGTTTCGGGCCGTTGGAAAAAACTTTTGTCCTTCCCGGAAGGGAAAGGATCGACCTTTTCCCGCAGAAAGGAAAGCTTCTCCCTCAGTTTTCCCGGGGAGGAGAGAGAAAGAAACTCTTTCGGCGGGAACATGGCGTATTTACTCGTTTTCCGGTCTTGCCCGTCTGGTCATGAGTTCGGTGACCGCGTCCTTGGGGTCCTTCCCCTTGTAGAGCACATCGTAGACCACGTTGATGATGGGGGTTTCCACGCCGCATTTCCAGGCAAGGTCTCTGGCGGATTTCGCCGTCTTGACCCCTTCGGCAACGACCATGCCCATGCCTTCGACGATCTCGTCGATCTTCCGGCCCTTGCCCAGCTCCTCCCCCACGTACCGGTTGCGGGAGTGGCGGCTGGTGCAGGTGACGATGAGGTCTCCGATGCCGGAAAGTCCCGCAAAGGTGCGCTCCTTTCCCCCCAGCGCGACTCCCAGCCGGGACATTTCCGCAATGGCCCTTGTCATGAGGGCGGCCTTGGGGTTGTCCCCCAGCCCCATCCCGTCGATGATCCCCGCCGCCACGGCATATACGTTTTTCAGCGCGCCGCCCAGCTCCACGCCGGTCAGGTCGGAGGAGGTGTAGACGCGGAAGAAGGGGTTCATGAAGGTGTTCCGCGCCTTTTCGGCAAGGTCCGGATCCGCGGAGGCAAGCGTGACCAGAGTGGGATGCGCCGGGAGACCGCTTCGGCATGGCTGGGGCCGGAAACGGCGCAGTACTGCAAGTGTTCCCCCAGAACTTCCCGGCAGATCCCGCTCATGGAAAGGAGAGTTTCCACCTCGATGCCCTTGGCTATATTCACCAGAACGTGCCGGGAAGCGTCGAAACAGCTTTTGAGCTTTTCCAGAGTCCCCCGCATGTACTGGGAGGGGGAGGCCAGCACCAGCATTTCCGCGTTTTCCACGGCGTTTTCCATTCTCTCCTCGAAAAGGATGTCGTCCGGCACGGTCACGCCCTTGAGGAACTTGTTCTCCCTCTTTTCCCGGATCTCCCGGATATTTTCCGGGAAGGGCCCCCACAGAATGGTGTTTCTCCCGTTTTCCGCAAGCACCATGGCCAGCGCCGTTCCCCAGGCGCCGTCCCCTAAAACCGTCACATTCTGAAAACAGTTGTCCATGTTATTTCTCCTTTTCTCCTTCGGCATCTTTCTTCTTTACGAACCTGCTTTCCGTGCCGTTGAGAAGCCGTTTGATGTTGGAAGTGTGTTTGAGAACGGCAAGAATCCCCAGAAGAACGAAGAGCCCCAGTTCCACCTTGGAACTTTTCCACACATTCAGGAGGAGAGCTCCCCAGGCGAAAACGGGAAGGGAGACTGCCGCAAAGATGCTTGCCAGAGAAACATACCGGAAGGCGAAGAAAAGCGCCGCCCAGAGAATGCCCGCACACACGAGAGCGGGGGGATTCAGCGCAAGCACCGCCCCCGCCGCCGTGGAGATCCCCTTGCCCCCTTTGAATTTCAGCCAGACGGGGAAGATATGGCCCGCCACCGTGCAGAAGGCGGCAAGAGAGGGGAGAATCCCCCAGGGATCGGCGAAAACGCCCTTCCTGCACAGAAACACGGTCAGAGCCGTGGGAAGCGCCCCCTTCAGGAAGTCGCAGAAAAAGCACCCCTTGCCCCACCATTTCCCCAGAACTCTCGTCACGTTGGTGGCTCCGATGTTCCCGCTTCCGTGCTGCCTTATATCGATGCCCTTGAGTTTCCCCATGAGAAAGCCGAAGGGGATGCTCCCTGCAAGATAGGAAAGTGCGATCGTAGCGGCCGCGGAAAGCGCCGGAAGAAGATTTCCCGCCTGTGTCATACTCTTTTCTCCCTTTTCGATTTGCCTTTTTTCTGCGGCGGACTATATTTATACGGAAAACGAAACCGTACAAGCCGGAAAAACGCAAAAACGGACTATATATATTATGCGCCAGAAATCGGATTTTTCAAGTACCGGGAGAAAAAGTTTCTCCTCTTCCTGCTCAAAATTGGTCACGGGAGCCTCCTCCAGCTGCGCCGACATCCTTTACAAAAGCGGCTTCCGCGCGGAGGATGAGTTCCTCTATTTCGAACACGCCGGGAGAAAGGGCATCGTGGTCTCCTCTCTGGAGTATGCCCGTGCTCTGGAGCAGGTGAAAAAGGGCGTGGAGGTGCTGGAATACTCCTCCATCATGGACAAGAAAGAGCTGAAAAGGGGGATGATCCCGGAAGTGGCCCTT
The DNA here is from genome assembly GCA_017613255.1 of Lentisphaeria bacterium. Taxonomy (GTDB): domain Bacteria; phylum Verrucomicrobiota; class Lentisphaeria; order Victivallales; family UBA1829; genus RGIG5327. The sequence goes on along the minus strand of JAGAEF010000009.1, from coordinate 615 downwards.
TCCCGGTTCCTTCAGGTGGAGGAGTGGACTCTGCCCGGCTATTTCCCTCTGGGGAAGGCCCGGCTTCTCGCGGAGGCGGGGATCCGCTTCCAGTGCGTTCCGGGAGAGTTTTTCCCCGAACGGCAGGTCAAGACCGAAGAGGAGATCGGACTCATCCGCAAAAGCGTCCGCGCCGTGGAGGAGATCATGGGAGCTCTGCGGGAAATGATCCGGGAGGCAAAAATCGGCAGTTCCGGCGTTCTGGAGCTTGCCGGAAAGGTCCTGACCAGCGAGGATCTCCGGAGAGAACTGGAAGGAAACTTCAAGAAAATGGGATTCACGGCGAACAGCACCATCATCGCCTGCGGGAAGGACGGGGCCGCCCCCCACAAGACCGGAGAAGGTCCCCTCCGGGCGCACGAAACAATAGTGGCGGACATCTTCCCCCGCTGTGACGAAACCGGGTACTGGGGGGATATGACCCGCACCTTCGTGAAGGGCAAAGCTCCCAAAGAGGTGAAAAAGGCCTTCCGGGCGGTTCTGGGGGCCTCGAAGGCCGCCTTCAAGGTCCTGCGGGCGGGGGCCACCGGGGCGGGAGTCCACGCGGTGGCCGCGGAGTACCTCAAGGACCATCCG
>JAGAEF010000107.1 GCA_017613255.1 Lentisphaeria bacterium | reverse complement strand
GTCCCAGCTGACGGAAGACCTGCACGTAGGAGACATTGCTTACGAAATTCATGGCAAGAAGCACGAGAATGTAGGTGGAGGAGGAAAACAAGCTTGCGACAAGAGGGGTGAGGTTCTTGGCCATGGAAAACTCCTTTGCCTCTTTCCGGTCCTCCCGGAAGCAGAGGGTGACCCCCCAGAAGAAGAGGGAGAGCAGGATCCCCCGCAGAGAGTAATAGGTAAGCGAACAGACCGTCTTGCTTGTTGCGGGAAAACATTTCGCAACGATCTTCACCCCCAGGGAATCGAAAATGGTGTAGCCGGTGGTCCCCAGCGCCGCCGCAAGGAGAAGGAGAGTCCCCTTGTTTTCATACCGGGTGAGTTTGAAGTCGGCAAAGGTGGATAGCGGCATGAGAAGCGCTCCGGCAAAAACGATGAGGAATCCAAAGACCGCCGTCCAGGTAAGCGGGGCTCCCAGCCCCAGAATCGTGGTGAAAAGCGCAGTAAAGACGATGGGGAGGGAACGCATGACGGGATAGGCGGTGGCCATCTCCATTTTCTTGTAGATGACCGTAATGGCGATCCCGTAGAGGGTGTCGAAGGCGATCGTTCCCGCAAGGACCGCCCAGAACTCCTTCGGCAGGGAAAAGACCTTCACCGGGGTCCAGAACTGCACGTGGGACCAGATGAGCGCCCCCATGGTGCAGAGAATGGCATAGAAGGCAAGCCCCATCTTGCGTTTTTTGGCCAACAGATTCCAGGTGGCATGGGTGATGGCGGAACTGAATATGAGCAGAAAGGCCGTGAAAGTCATTTGATCTTCTTTACTTCTTTTTTTCGGGGGAGGGCGTGTCCTCTATGGAAAGGATCCTTTCGTTCTCCGCATCCCTTCCCCTTTCGATACGGATGCAGAGCGTGTTCTTCGGGAAAAGCCCTTTGTCCAGCCGTTCCGGCCACTCCACAAGGGCGTAGGCGTTTTTGTCGTAGAGGAACTCGTCCACGCCGAAGGCGAGAGCCGCGTCGGTATCGTCGATGCGGTAGAGATCCAGATGGTAGAGCACCCCTTTTTCGCAGGGATATTCCTGCACGATGGTGAAGGTGGGGCTGGAGACCGGTTCCGTAATGTTCAGCGCCCGGGCGAATCCCCGGCTGAAGACGGTTTTCCCCGCGCCCAGATCCCCGTAAAGGGCGACCACCCAGCCCGGCGAAAGTTCCGAGGCGATCTCCTTTGCGGCTTGTTCCGTCTCTTCCGGCGAGTGCGTGATATATTGTTTCTTCATGGTTTTTCTCCTGCCAGATGGTCGAATCCCCCCGTTGCCTCTTCTTCTCCCTCTTTTTTCGCCGTGAAGCGTCCTATCCGGGTCAGGGGAACGTCCGGGAAGGGCCACTCCTTTTCCAGAGAAGCACTCTTTTCCGGGGAGACGGCGAAAATGAGTTCATAATCCTCCCCGTCGGAAAGGGCGTTTTTGGGGGTCGCCCCCTGCCGCAGGGGGACAAGCTCTTTTTCGATCTCAACGGAAAGACCCGAGGCAGCGGCCAGTCTGCGGGCATCCTTGAGGAGCCCGTCGCTCACATCCATCATGGCGGAAGTGTATTTTCCAGCAAGGAAACGACCCTCTTTCACACGGGGAGCAAAGGAAAGATGGTGTTCCGAAAGGAAGGAGTTGCCGAAGACCCCCGTAGCGTACAAAAAGTCGCCTTGTGCAGCATTCTTCCGCAGGCAGAGTTTCTCCTTTTCCACCTTGCCCAGAATGGTAAGCGTGCTCACCAGCCCGGGGGCGAAACACTTTGCCGTGTCTCCGCCTATGATGCTTACCTCATACGCTCTTGCGCATGCCTCCAGCCCCCTGTGGAAGCGCAGAAGCGTTTCCTCTTCCAGCGGGTTTCCGGCGACCGTCACAAGGGCATAGAGAGGGATTCCCCCCATGGCGCAAATATCGCTGATGTTCCGTTTCAGGAGTTTGGCGGCCACCTTTTCCGGAGGTGTCCCGGGAAGGAAATGGACGGAGGAAATGACCTGATCCGCGGCGGCAAGGAGGAAGGTTTTTTCGTCCCCCGTATCCAGCACCGCGCAGTCGTCCCCTATGCCCGTATGGACAGAAGGCGCGGCGGCGAAAAGCTCCGCCAGACGCCCGGTAAAGGTCTCCTCATCCATCTTCTTTTCCGCAGGGAAACGCCTTAGAAGCCCAGGAAGCTCTTGTCCACGGGAGCTTCCGCCGTGTTGCCCGCGGCGTCCCTGAAGAGGACTTTTCCTGCGGCAAATTCGGCGGAAACGACCTTCCCGAAGCCCTTGGAAATGCGGGCAACCCCCTGAATGTGGCGGATGGAAGTGGGCGCGCTCTTCGTAAACGTTCCGCAGGTCTTCCAGCCCTCCCTGCTGAGGATGTTTTCCTCGATGGAGGCCTTGATCCCCTTGGCGAAGAAGGAGCAGGTATCCTCCACGCCGATGCAGCGGGTGTTCCCGTTCCAGGGGAAGCCGTAGCGGCCGGAGTTGGAGGTCCAGATGGTGGTGGCGGGGAGAGTATCCGGATCCCGGAGCAGGAAGAATAGATACCCTCTTTCCGGATAGACGCAGGCGGTCCATGCGGGGTCTTTCCCCCGTTTGGCCAGCATGGAGAAAAGATCCGCATATCCCACGGGGGAGGGATACGTGCTGTAGTCATGGAAGGGATCCGCCTTGAAGGCGGTGGGGACCTTTTCCAGAGAGTCGAATCTTTCGCCCGCGGCAAGGTACTGGTGTTCCAGATTTTTGGGATCGGAAAAGACCCCCGGACAGGTCATGCCCAGCTGGAATCCGCCGTTGGAAAGGAACATTTTCTCCCCTTCTTCGGGCATGTGCAGGATGCTGTGGTGTCCGTAGGGCATCTTCCCTTCCAGACCGCTTACGGTGTGCTGGATGTAGAGCACGGGGTGCCCGGAGCGCATTTCGAAACGCTTGACGACATGGAAGGAGTTTATAGTGGTGTCCATGGAAAACTCGAAGACCGCCTTTTCGGCGTCTTCCACGGCCTTGTCCAGCTTCCACGCATTGGCGGCCGTTTCCCCGTGGGGCGGGTACTTGAAGGCGCCCACGGCATCGGGATTGTCGCCGAAGGGGATGCAGAAAAAGTCGCCTCTCAGGTTCTGAAGGAGGGGGCAGAACGAGATGTCGGGCCGTTCATCCTGCCACGGGGTGAGGGCATAGGGGGAAACGGGATCTGCCGAATCGGCGAAAAATTCCACGGGAGCGTGCATTCCCGCATCCTCGGTGAGGAAGAGTTTGATCCCCTTTGCGCTGAGCTGCCAGCCGGGTGTGGAGTGGTTGATTCCTTTTTCGATGATTTCCGACATGATTTTCTCCTGTGATAGATTGGGTTGTCTTGTGCGGCTTTTCTCCCAATACAATACTTTGCTTTTTCGATTTTTCAAGCCGGAAAAACGGGGAAAAAAGGAAAGAAGATTTGAAAAGTCCCCGTCCCGTGGTATATTAAGGGAGTCCGGCGCTTTTGCGGAGCAAAATGAGAAAAATGACCGGTAAGGAACCATGGACACCGGAAACGGAAAACAGCACAAAGACGATTACATGATGGACAAGGCCAAACGCAGTTTTCTGCGTATGGTCTCGCCCGACGAATACGGCTCGCCCTCCTCCAAGCACCGGGGGTCCCCCGCACTGGTCAACGTTCCCCCGGAACTGGCAAGAAGAGATGCGGCCTATCTGCGGGCCGTGGAACTCATCAAAACCGCCTTTTCCGCGCGGGACGAAGAGAAAAGACGCATGATCTATCTTCTTGCGGAAGCCCTTCTGGAATTTGCCGTGAACCGGACGGAACAGATCTATCAGGCAAGCGGTTCCGTGAAGGGAAAGGCGCCTCTGGAGGGACTGAACTTTCTCAAATATCTGCGTCTGCTGCGGCAGATGACGGGAACTCTGGGAGATCTAGCCGAGTTCCAGCTGTTCGTCGACGGGAAGGATGAACAGATCAGCCAGATCCTTTCCCTTCTGGAGATTTCTCATGGCAACGGCGGCTCCTTTTCCAGCAGCGAAGTGGCCATCTATCACTTCTTGAAACAGCTTCTGGCCAAATCCGTGGGGCCCTTCGAGATCAACCGGGCCCGCATGAGAAAGACCTTTTCCAAGAGCGATCTGGAGCGGTACGACAGGGCTTTCGAGGCCGCAAAGGAGTTCTGTTCTTCCATCACTCCTTCGGATCCGGAAACCTTCAAGTTCACTGAACACCTGTAAGAGCTTCCGAAAAGCCCTACTTTCCCCCCAGGGCCTTCCTCAGCCCTTCCCCTGCGAAATTGAAGGCGCAGACCGTGAGGAATATGGCAAGACCCGGAAAGAACATGAGGTGGGAGTAGGTGAGAGGATCCGGATACGCCTGCCGCAGAAGCTCCCCCCAGCTGGAGGTGGGATCCTGCACGCCGAACCCCAGAAAGCTTAACGAACTTTCCGCAAGGACCGCCCCGGCCACCTCGAAGGTGAAGGTCACGAAAATGGGGCCGGAAACATTGGGCAGAAGGTGTTTGAAGAGGATCTTGTGCACCGGGAGCCCCATACATTCGCAGCTCTGGATGTAGGGGAGCTTCCTCTGTTTGAGCGTTTCCCCCCGCACCAGCCGGGCAAGTCCCGTCCAGGAGGAAAGCCCCAGCACCAGGATCACCAGAAGGATGGACTGCCTGGAGCCGTAATCCAGAAGAATGGTCATGAGGATGAGCAGAAGCAGAAAGGTGGGAAAACAGATCACGATCTCCACGAACCGCATCATGATCAGATCCGTCTTTCCCCCGCAGTACCCGCAGAGAAGCCCTATGAGTGTTCCCAGAAACAGGGAAAGAAGCGTGGCGCAGAATCCCACGGAAAGGGAGACCCTTGCCCCGTAGAGCATCCTTGCGAAAACGTCCCGCCCCGTCTGGTCCGTGCCGAAAAGGTGTTTTGCACTGCTCTTTTCGTAGGGAGAAGCGGTCATTTCGAAGGGACCGTAAGGCACGAAAGCGTAAAGGGCGAAATCGGGCCTTTTCAACTCCGCCGTCCTTTCCCGCCACGGGGTTTTATCCACCCTGCTTCCGGAAAGGGCAAAGGGGAGGGCAAGAAGCAGGAAAAGGAGGAGGGCACAGAATAGAAGGATCTTTTTCCTTCCTTTTTCGGGAAGAATATTCCTTCCGGCAAAAAGCAGCAGAAGCGCAGGAAGGTAGAGCAGGAGGAAATTCCAGCTTTTTTCCACGAAAAGTTCCGGACTTTCCGGTGTGAACAAAGCGGAAAAAGCGGGACTGGAAAGGTGTCCCCCCACGTACAGGAGAAGTGGTTTTTCATTGGCAATGAGGGGCGCGAAAACGGCAAGAAAAACGAAAAGGAAAATGATGAAAAGCCCCGCAAGGGCAAGGGGGTCTTTCCGGAATTTTTTCCATACTTCCATTTTTCCGCCTTTTTCTTCTACTGGAGAAGCGCAATGAGGACCAGTCCCGTTACGATGAGAATCAGTCCCAGAAGTTTGGGTTTGCTTGCCTTTTCATGAAGAAGCAGGACCCCGGCAAAGAACCCCAGAGGGAGACTCATCTGCCGGAACGCCTGTACGTAGCTCACATTGGTAACGAAGGCAAAGGAGAAGAGGACCAGCGCGTAGGCCGCCGACCCGCTCAGCCCTGCCACGATGGGGGCAAGGGGCTTCTTCAAAAATTCCTTCAGGGCCGCTCTCTCCTGTCTGTTTGCGAGAACGAAAAGAACCTCGCCGGCGAAGAGTCCCGCCTCCATGAGAAAAAGATAGGAAAGCGTGTCCGGAATTCCCAGCTCCCCCCGGACCTCCCGCACGATCCGGATGGCGGAACTGTCGAAGATCGTATAGAGCGTGGTCCCGCTTGCGGCAAGGAGAATGAAGAAGATGGTCCGGTTGAAATACCTTTGCAGGGCGAAATCCCGGAAATCCTTCAGCGGCATGAGAAGACACCCTGCCGTAATGATGAACATGCCTCCCAGCGCGTACAGCGTGGGTCGTTTCCCCAGACCGAACAGGATGGTGGAAGCGGCAATGAGCAGGACGGGAAGCGCCCGGACCACCGGATAGACGTAGGAAATATCCGCGCTTCTGTAGCTTCTGGCCAGCCCGAGCATGTAGATGATCTCTCCGAAAATGCTCAAGCCCAGAAACAGGAAAAATCTTCCCGGAAGGCGGGCGAAGGGGATCGGGCAGCAGCAGAACACGGGAAGCCACATAAGTGTAGCCACGGAGCCCATGATCATGTAGAACGCCATGGAGGGATTGCTTTTCTTGGAAAGCATGTTCCATGTGACGTGGAGGAACACGGAAGCGGAAATGAAGAGAAAAGCCGTGATCGTCATGAGCAAAAAACCGTTTCTGCAAAGTATCCGGAATTTTTCCGGGAAAACGGGGAAGGAAACGCTTCCTCAGGGAAGCCCTTCCTCCCCGCATTCTTCAGCGTGTGCCGGAAGGCATCTTCACGTCCTTGCGTTCCACGAATTCCCTGTGGAGGGCGATCTGGGCGGTCTTGAACTGACTGCGGTCGATGATGAACTGGATGTTCACCTGCCGCATCACCTGATCCAGAGCCAGAACGTTGATCCCTTCGTTCCAGAGGGCCGTTGCCGCCCTTGCCAGGAATCCGGGGATCTTCATATTCGTTCCGATCACCGAAACGATGGCCACTTCCCGCTTGGAAATGATGGCGTGGGGGAGAACCTTGGCAAGGTCTTCCAGAAATTCGCTCAGTCCCTTGGTCTTCTGGGGAATGTAGTGGGTGATGGTGTTGGCGTTGGTGTTCTTGGCTATATAGCTGATCTTGTACCGGGCGAGAATGGAGGTGATCTTGTTGTCGTAGCCGCACTCGCTGACCATGTCGTGATCGTGCACCTCTATGGCGATGATGTCGTTGCGCCCGCAGATCATTTCCACCCTCGGCACGGGGGAAACGTAGTTCACGGAAATGAGGGTGCCGGGGTGTTCCGGATCGAAGGCGTTCTTCACCCGGATGGGGATCTCCTTAAGCTCCATATCCTTGGCGGCCTTGGCGTGGATGGCCTCCATATCCATGTCGGAAAGCTGGTCGGCGATGTCAAACGAGGTTTCTCCGATGACCTGCACCTTGTCCACGCCCATGAGTTTGGGGTCCCCGGTGGAAAGGTGGAACTCCTTGTGGATGATCCCCTCCTTGGCGTCGGTAAGGACCGCTATACGGCTGAAGGTGATTTCGCTGTAGCCCCGGTCGTACCGGCGCATGATCCCTTCATCGTACTTCACATATCCGGTGACGATGGGCATTTCCTTGGCGAAATCGATGTCTTTGAAGGCGTTGAGGATGACCTCGTCGAAGGTGAGGATATCCGTGCTCATCCAGCCGGAAAGATCCACGAAGCGGGCGTTGATCCCTCTCTTCTGGAGGATCAGGGAAGAGTTGTAGGCGCTGTGGGCCTCCCCGATGGCGGCGAGGAACTCTCTGGTGGAGGGGAGGTATTCGGAGGGTTTGAGATGTCCCGCCGTGCGCAGGAACATGAGATACTCCATGCAGGAGCGCACTCCGTCGATGCGTTCGTTGACGAAGGCGTCCGCCTTTTCCCGGTCCAGTCCGATGCTTTCGAACTGTTTGTTGTAGTCCAGCATTTTTTCCCGGACGGTTTCCAGAGCGTCCGTCCAGCAGCCGCTGCCCGCGGCGATCTGCCCGAACACGCCGGGAGCTCCGGTCTTCTTGTCTTCCAGAAGCAGATTGGTGATTCCGGAATAGGCGGAGACCACGAACACCCTGTTGTAGAGTTCGGCCCCCTTCCTTTTGCCCACGATCACATTTTCCATGACTTCGCCGAAGCGGCTCATGGATGTGCCGCCGATCTTTTCAACCGTATGCTGTCCCATGCTCAAAAAGCCTCCTTTTCTGGCTTTGTTGGTTCTTTTCCGCCCCGGGAGGCTGTTAGATGTCCTCGATGCGGATGAGGTTGACGCTGTTGCGCACTTCCGGAAGGGCGTTGATGCTCTCTATGGCGCTGCGGATGGATTTTTCCTTGGTGATGTGGGTAATGATGAGCATGGTCACGTTGCTGTGCTTCTGCCCCTCCCGCTGGATCACGCTGGAGATGCTGATATTGTTCCTGCTCAGGATCCCGGCGACCTTTTCCAGAACGCCCGGCACGTCCAGGACCTGCACGCGCAGGTAGTAACGGGAATCCACCTCGTTCATGGGCTTGATCCTGCTGTACTGGATCCCCTCCAGGAATCCGGGGATCCTGCGGGGGCTGCCGCTGACGATGTTGCGCCCGATGTCCACGATGTCGCCCACCACGGCGGAGGCGGTGGCTTCCCTGCCGGCTCCCCGTCCGTAGAAAAGGGTGTCTCCCACGAAGTCCCCTGTGACCATCACGCCGTTGAACACGCCGGAAATGGCGGCAAGCTGGGCGGTCTTGGGGATCATGGCCGGGTGCACGCGCACTTCCACTTCGCCCGCTTCGCTCTGCTTGATGATGGCCAGAAGCTTGATCTTGTAGCCCAGCTGGTCCGCGTTCTTGATGTCGGCGAGCGTAATGTCCCGGATCCCCTGCACGTACACGGGATCCATGCCCAGCCATTTGCCGTAGGCCAGCGACGCCAGAATGGAGGCCTTGTGGGCGGTATCGAACCCGTCGATGTCCAGAGAAGGATTGGCTTCCGCATACCCCAGCTGCTGGGCGTCCTTCAGGACGGGGGCGAAGTCGATCTCCTCATCCTCCATGCGGGTGAGGATGTAGTTGCACGTGCCGTTGAGGATCCCGTAGATGCGGGAGATCCGGTTGCCGGAAAAGCCTTCCCGCAGACCTTTGATGATGGGGATCCCGCCGCCCACGCTGGCCTCGAAATAGAGGTCGGCATCGTTCTTTTCCGCCGCGGCGAAGAGCTCTTCCCCGTATTCGGCAAGCAGCGCCTTGTTGGCGGTGACGACGCTTTTTCCCCCGTTGAGGGCTTCCAGAATGAACTTTTTGGCCACGGTGGTCCCGCCGATGAGCTCCACGACCACGTCGACCTTCCCGATGAGGGCGGAAGCGTCCGTAGTCAGGAGTTCCCGGGGAACGCTTACTCCTCTGTCCGTTTCGATATCCAGATCGGCGATCCCCGCGAGGGTGACCTTGATCCCGGTACGTTTTTCGATGACTCCGGCATTCTTCAGCAGGCAGGAGGCCACTCCCGCTCCGACGGTTCCGAATCCGATGATTCCGACTTTGACTTCTTTCATATCCTTGCTCCGGTAGATGGTGTTTGCTTCCTTTATTCCATGTAATATACCACCTTTTTTGATTTTTCCCAATAAAAAGTTGAAAAATCTTGTTGCTTTTCTCCAAAAATGATGATATTTTAGAAGTCAGGGCATTTTTCCCCGCTCCGGCAGACGCCTTTGCCGGGTGCGGCGGGAAATGGTCCGCTGAGAAAACAAACGAGAAGATGGATAAAAACAGAAAGAGGTAAAAATGCTCAAGAAGATCTTTGTCGCCGCCGTCCTTTCCGCCGTTGCGCTGTGCGCTTTCGCCCAGAAATCCGTGAAGGCCGCCATTACGGATATCGAAGAGGATCCCGCCAGCGGTCTGGAAATGACCCGCTGTCTTTTCAACGAGTACTATCTTGCCGAGCTGACCACCCATTCCAAGGTCACCGTCTGCGATTCCGCCACCGTGCAGAAAAAGCTCACCGCTCTCAAGATCCCCCGGGGGGTCAAGCTTTCCGCCGAAAACGTGAAGGCTCTCTGCAAGGCCCTCAACGCCAAGGCGCTCTGCCTTGTTTCCATGACCAGAAACGACAAGGAAAAGAACGGCGTGGACGTCCTTGTCCGCATCGTGAGCGCGGACAACAAGGTCCTGGGCAGCAGCAAAGGGCTCATGAAGGGCATCGGGGAGGCCGGGAAACTCAGTGCGGTCCTCGCCGCGAAAACGGCTCCTTTCGTCCGGTCCGCGGAAAAGGGCGTCCAGAATGCCGTGAAAGCGCCTGTGGTGAACACGCCTGCGCCGGCGGCGAAAGCCCCGCAGGCGAAGGCTCCGGCGAAAAAGTAAGTCCTTCGGGAGAATGTTCGGGCAGGGGCTTCCCCTGCTCTTTTTGTTTTACGGGGATTTTCAAGGCGTCCGGGAGGAATCATGAAGGAGCTTTCTTTTCTTTTTTCCTTTCTTCTTCTCCTGTCTCTGCACGGGGCGGGGGAGCCCGTCATGGTCGCCTACCGGAAGAACTGTGCCGTGACCCCGGAGGGCGCCCTGCTGGAAGCCGTATGGAAGGCGATCCCTCACGAGGGGGCGCTTCTTTCCGCAGGAGGAAAAATCCCCCGGTTCCCGACCGCGGTCAAGGCGGTCTATGAGAGGGAGTACCTCTGTTTCGGTCTGAAAATGGAAATGGAACGCGTCCGGCTGGAGCAGGAGATCACCCGGAAAATCCCTCCCGGAGAAGCGTTTTCCGGCCCCATGGACACCGTGGAACTGGTTCTTTCCTCAAAAAACGGAGAATGGAAGGAAAATTTCTTTCTTACGCCCAGCTGGCTGCAAAGCAGCTGGACGCAGGACCGGATCAACCCTTCCGGGATCAAATGGGGAGGGCATTACTACTCTGCGGAAATCCGCATCCCCGCCCGGGGGAACGACTTTCCCTTCCTGGAGGGGCAGAAATACACCGTGGCCATCCGCAGAACGTACCGGACTATCTCCGGGAAGCAGGAGGAAAGCGCTTTTCGGGGGACCCTTCTTCTGGGGGGACTCGCCTGGACGGACGACAGCCCCCGGGCCAATACGAAAATTTGGCGCAACGGGGAGATGAACACCTTTTTCAAGCGTCCCAACCGCCGCTGGAATTCCAACTGGGATCTGGGCAAGGGCGATTATCTCCAGCAGGGCTGGAACCTGAACAAGGCCAAAGGAATGGGCCGTTTCGAGGTGTTCGCCCACGAGGACAAAAAGGACGACTACTATGTCGTGCTGCGCAACGGGGATTTCTATCAGGTCTACAAAGGCGTGGAAAAGAAGATGAGCTACACCTTTCAGGCCAAAGGGAAGGGGATCCTGAAGGTGCGCTTCCTGCGTTTTTCCCTGAAGGATCACGCGCTGAAGCTTCTGGGGGTGCAGTCGGAAAGGGTGATCCCGCTGAATTCGGACGAGTGGAAAACCTACTCCGGAACCGTGGAAAAACAGAGCCCCAACGAGAGTCTGGCACTGGATTTTTCCACGGAAGACAGCGAAATCATGCTGGATGAAGCCTATATGCGGGGGATAAAGTAACTTTCCCCCGCATCCCCGCGGACCTTCTTTCAGATCAGTTTGTGTTCCACGGCCCTGCGGATGTCCGGGAGATCCATTTCCTTCAGAATTCCCGGCACCATGAAGGAGAGGGGGAATTTGGAGAAGGGATCGTCCAGCATCTCTTCATAAGAGGTGGCTGCGGGCTCCACAAGCTTGAGTTTCCCGATCCTGTCGGAAAGCAGGGCCGCCATAAGGGCGGGCACGCACCCCAGCCCGTGGGCTTCCACGGTAAGTGTCATTCCTTCCGGAGAATTTTCCGCAATGAGCTGCACGGCGCCGAGGATGTCCAGGACTCTCTTTCCCAGTTCCGGAGCGTTCCACATCATGCCCAGCGCGGCATAGTGGTAGTCGGCCTGATAGGGACTGAAGAAATTCCTGTTCCACGGGAGACCCGTCCCCGAAGGCATGGCTTCCCCGATGCCCCGCATATCCAGCGCGTACAGGAGTTCCCCTTCCTGCGGACCGCGGCCCCCCAGTTCCTTCGTGCTGTCCAGATGGGGAATGAAAAGGGTGATATTCTTTTTCGTCCTGTCCAGATTGTAGACGATCTTGTTGGCATAGCTGGCCAGAACGCACATGACGGAGTCTTTTTCCGTCTCCAGCCCGAACCGGTTGCGGAACAGCCCCTCCCGGATGCCTCTTTCCCTGAGTTTCCGGTAGTAGGGCGCCTTTTGGGGAATTTGGATCTTGAGAAGGTCCAGAAGCGCCTTTTTGAGTTCTTCCGGCGTCTTTTCCTTCCTTTTGGCGGCAAGTTCGTTTCCGATCTCTCTTGTGATCGTCCGCAGATATTTGCTTCCCGGAAGATTGCGCAGATCGCCGTCTTTCAGCACGAAAGTCGCCTCCGGGGGGGGAAGCGTAAAGGGCGCTTCCGCGCGGTCTTCCTTTCCCAGAAGGTGTTTGGTGAAGAATCCGTACATGGCCTCCCGGTTTGCTTTGTTGTAGCCGTGTTCGTCGGGGCCGATGAAGAAATCCGTTTCCCGGTCGGAAAGGAGAGAATTGATCTTTTTCACCTCCTCGCAGGTTTCCACCACGCCCCGGGGATCGAAGAAATCCTTTTCCTGCCCCAGAATGAGGATATGCCGGGGCGCCTGGGCAAGGAGGAAATCCCCCATTTCCAGACCGTATTCCAGCGCATGAGGCGGCATCTGTTCGATGTCGGCGGGCAGCTCGTTTTCGATATTGTGCTTCCAGCTGGTCACATAACAGCTGGGGGCCACGGCAGCGGGCCGGGGATCCGCGGCGGCCACCCAGGTGGTGAGGGTGCCGCCTCCGGAATTGCCCGTGACGGCCAGTCTGGAAGAGTCGATCTCGCTTCGTGTCTCCATATAATCCAGACCCCGAACGCCGTCCCACGCCCGCCAGGAACCGAACCACTCCCCGCAAAGAGAGAGGTGCTTTCCCATGAGGTTGTGGTTTCCGCAAAGGCCGAAGGGGGTGGGGGTGTCCCGGTACTGGAGACGCTCCCCCTGTTCCACAGGATCCACCGCAAGGACGGCGAACCCCTTTTTCACCAGCCCCACACAGCAGGACCGGTACACGGTGCTGCCCTTGCCGTCGTTGGCGTGTCCGCACAAAAAGAGGACGCCGGGGACCTTGCCCTGACGGGGTTCGGGAAGATAGAGGTTTGCGGTGACGGGATAGGAGGGCCGGCTGTAATAGAGAACGTTTTCCATGCTGTAGCCGTCGAAGACCTTCTTCGACGTCACTTTCGCGTCCAGCGGCGTGCGGGCGGGGAAAGCAAAGATCTTTTCGATCTTCTCCCGTACATTTTTCACATACTCTTCCGCCTGTTCCTTCGTTTTGACGGACGCGAGACGCCCGGCCCGCTGAGCAAAATTCTTTTTCGCCAGAGCCACATAATACTCGTTGACGCTGTTCCCGAAGGGGGTTCCCATTTCGGTGTTGATTTTTACCTCTTCAGCCATTTTTCCTGCTCCTCTTTTTTGTATGGTTTTCCGGTCTCATTTCTTCTGTTTGCGTTCCAGAAAGTTTGTCCAAGTCTCCCTTTTCCTCTTCCCGGAACTTCTGCGGGGAGACCCCTGCCGCCCTGCGGAAGGCTCTGGTGAAGTAGGCCGGATCGGAGAATCCGGATTTCACGGCGACGCTTTTTACGGAAAGACCCGTATTCCTCAGCAGATCCGCCGCGCAGGCAAGCCGGCGCCGGATGAGATAGGCGGAAAGGGTGGTCCCGCAGGCGCGTTTGAACTCCCTTGCCAGATGGACCCGGTGGATGGAAAGACTTTCGGCAATCTCACTCACATTCATTCTGGGATCCGTATAGTTGAGGTCCGCAAGGGCTCTGGCCAGAGTCGCGTAATTTTTCTCGTTTCCGGTTCCTTCTCCGGCAGGCTTGTCCCTATGGGCCGTTCTTGTGCTCAAAATCAGCAGTTTCACCCCTTCGGAAAGGGCTTCCAGCACGCCCGCATCGTCCCGTCTGCGGATAAGGTCGTAAAGAATGGCGAAATGCTCTTCCGGACACTCCCCTGCGTAATGGGGCGTACGGGGAACGCCGAACCGCTTCCAGAATTCCACGGAAAAGCTTCCTTCGAAGGCCACCCAGCGGTACTGTCCGCCCTCTCCCGGGGGCGCGTCGAAAATATGGGTTTCTCCGGGCAGATAACAGCACACATCCCCCTGCCGCATGGTGAATTTTCCTTCCGGAAAGACCACCTGAAAGATTCCGCTTGTGCACCAGAGCACCTCCAGAGAGCAGAGCGTGCGGGGCTTGGGCAGGCTTCCCTGCCGGATCATTGCCTTTCCGCAGGAACGGATGCGGAAGGGAAACTTGCTGGCAAGGTCCGTAAAAGCGGCAAAACTCCATTCGAATTTCTGTTTCATGGGCCGGATGTGTCAAAAATTCCTGAAATGTTACATTCGTCCTATTGTGAAAGACACCCTTTTGAATTAAAATATAGCAGGGCAACTTTTTTTTGCAAGAGAACGGGAAGAATTTTGGAGAAAGTTTTTTCCGTCAGACGAAAAGTTTCAAATATGACAACGTCCGGAAGAGGTTTTTCCGGGAAAACAGCAAAGGAGTCTTTATGAAAAGGGGAACGAAACAATTTACGCTCATCGAACTCTTGGTGGTCATTGCCATCATCGCCATTCTGGCAAGCATGCTTCTGCCCGCGCTGAGGAGCGCACGGGAGCTGGCCAACGCGGTCAAGTGCACCTCCAACCAGAAGCAGATCGGACTATCCTTCCTTCTGTATGCCAGCGATTTCAAGGACTGGAGCATAGGTTCCGCCACCCTGTACGGGAAAAATTCCGCAGGGCAAACCACCGCCGCCACAAGGAACCCCTGGCACCACTTCATGGCCAAGCCCAACCCCGCCACAACCTATGGGGTTCCCTCGGATACGCGGTTCCTGACCGGGTATCTGCCCGTTGTCATCTACGCCAAGCCGGGACGGGATCTCATCTCCTGTCCCTCCCTCTCCACGCAGGTTTCCACGCCCATCGGATCGGACAACTGCAACTACACGTTGTGCGATTTCAGCCTCAATCAGGCCATCTACGACAAATGCGGCTTCTGGAGGGTGAGTTCCTTCCGGGGTCAGTATGTGGACAGCTACGGCAGGGCCAAAGCCATGGCCCCCTCCCTCCGGGTCTGGTTCGGGGATTCCTATGACTATGGAAACATCCGGTTCCATATCCCCCGCCACGGCAGGGACAAGGGGTTCGTCTTGAGTTACGCCGACGGTCATGTGGGCAAGCTCAAGGCTACGGACATGTCTTCCCGGCTCACCCGGGCCAGCGGAGCGAATCTTACGACCATAGGCGGCTATATCTGGGCCGTAGCCCCCTCGGAAAGGGATTATCCCTACAGCGGGACCACCGGCGCAAGCCTGTGGTGATTTTCCTCCCTTCCTTCCTGAAAACAAAAAAACGCATCCAGGTGAATCATGAAACGCCTCTCTCCTCTCTTTGTCCTCATTCTGTTCTTCTGTACCGTCCTTTCCGCTTCGGAAAAGGTGCTTCTCGCCGAAAAAGGGAAAAAAAACTGCTGCATTGTCATTCCGGAAAACGCCTCCTCCGCCCATAAGCGGGCGGCGGGCGAACTTGCCCGGTATCTGGGGAAGATCTCCTCCTCCCCGGTTCCGGAGGTGGTCACCGCCCCGGTGAAAGGGCTTTTGCCCGTCCGTCTGGAACTGGACGGGGAAAACCTTCCTCACATCGACGCCTACCGCATCAAGGTTACGCCGGAGGGAGTACGGATCTCCGGAAAAACGGTGCAAGCTTAGTACCACGGCGTCTACCGCACGCTTTTCCTGTACGGGGGGATCCGCTGGCTCGTGCCGGGGGAGGACGGAGAGTATTTTACGGCGGGGACAAGGATCGAACTCCCCCTTCAGGACAAGGTGGATTCTCCCGCCTTCGCCCGCAGGACGCTGGAACTCAACTGCGCCAACACCTCCGGGATCATGAAGGATACCTGGGACTGGATCCTGCGGAACAACTACACTCTTTCCTATTACGACGGCGCGGTCTATGCCACGAAGAAGTGGAAGCCCGAGCTGGGGATCGCCCTGCGGGAAAGGGACAGCTATGTGAGAGAGTCCAGAATGTTCGGAGGCGTTCTCACGGGGGCAAGGATCCGCAAAGGCGCCCTCTCCGAGAAAAAGGAGCTGGAAAAACTCTGGGAGACGAACCGGGATTTCTTCCCCCTCGTGGACGGCAAGCGCGTTTTCATGAAAGGGTATGAACAGCCCTGCACCACCAATGCGGGCGTCATTGCGAAAATGAGCGAAAACACTCTTCTGCACGCTTCCACTCTCACGGGAAAAGGGGAGGCCTCCTTTGCCGTCATCAATCAGGACGGCACCACCTGGTGTCAGTGTCCCTCCTGTCTGGCTCTGGATCCTCCGGGGGAAAAGAAGAACAACTACAAATCCACGCGGTACTGGACTCTCCTCAATCAGATTTTCCAGGGCGTGCTGAAAACGTATCCCGACGTGATCCCCTTCGGGCTGGCCTATCAGAATTTCCAGACCGTGCCGGAGGGAGTAAAGATCCATCCGGCCATCGGGGTGGGGCTCTCCTTCAACCGCCGCTGCTTCCGGCACAATCTGGACGATCCCAAATGCCCCACCAACAAGGAGTTTTACGAGTACTACAAAGCCTGGGGGAGTCTTCCCAACACCACGTATTCCCGGGAGGAACTCCATGCGGGCGTGGGGAGCAACTTCATGCCTTCCGAGCGTCAGATGGTGCAGGGGTTCAAGGTCTATAAGAAGCTGGGCATCGACGGAGCCTCCCTCTGCACGGTCCCGCCGGACGGCACCTACCGGCCCTTCTATACGGACATCGTGAAGCAGGGCTGGTTCTGCGAATGGCAGACCCTGTATCTTGCCGGACTGGCCCTGTGGGATCAGGAGGCGGATACGGAAAAATATCTGGAGGAGGCCAATTCTCTCTATTACGGGAAGGGCTGGAAGGGCGGCATGAAGGCGTTCCGCACCCTTCTGGACAAGTCCTGCCGGGAAGATCCCGGCTGTTTCGGCTGGGGACACGGCACCCCCGCGGGAAGAGTGCTGGCCAAAGCGGGCCTTCTGGAAACACTGGAAAAACATCTTGCGGATGCGGAAAAGGCCGCCTCCGACGATGCGAGAGCTCTGGCCCACATCCGGCGGGAAGGATATCTTTTCCGCATCTCCCTTGTGGCCCGTGCGAAAGAGTACATGCGTTCCTACAAGGAGCTCAAAGGCTTTGCCGCTCCGGGAAAGATCGTCATCGACGGAAAGGCGGAGGAGGCGTGGAAGAAGACGGAAGTCTATTCCTCCTTTCCCAAGTTCGCCCCCGGCAACATCGACAGGGAAAAGAGCACAGTAGCGAAATATCAGACCTTCGTCCGCGCCCTGTACGACAAGGATAATCTCTATCTTTTCATCGAGGCCATGGAGCCCGAACCGGCAACGGCGGTCCGCAGGAAAAAGAAGGGGGAGGCCCCCTGGGGCGACGATTCTCTGGAAATTTTCCTCACCCACCCCAACTTCAACAACGCCTACTATCACTTTGCCTTCACCCCCAACGGCGCGCTGTATCAGGCCAAAAACGTTCCCGGAAGCCAGAAGGCGGATCCTTCCATCGAAACGGATATCGAGATCGCTTCGAAAATCCTTCCCGACCGCTGGTGTGCGGAGATCCGCATCCCCGCGGGCAAGATCGGCCAGACCTTCGACAACGGCCACACCTGGCAGATCAACGTGGCAAGGAACCGGAACAACAGCGCTTCCGGCAAGGAGCAGAGCAGTCTTACGGGCACCTTCCACGGCGCCTTCCTGCCTCTTTCCCTTGCGGGGCCCATGGTGGCAGGCAGGACCGGGAGCAAGGATACGCGGGAGTGGATCAACGGCAACTTCAGCGATATTTTCGTGCGCCCCAACGACAAGTGGGCGAAAAACTGGAATCTGGGGGAAAAGAACTCCCTTGCCAGAGGCTGGACCCTCAACACGGCGTGGAAGGGCAGGTCCACCTTCGAGATCCTGACCCACCCCGGGACCGACAACCATTACGTGCATTTGAAGAACGGGAACTTCTACCAGCGTCACAGCGGGAAAGACAAGGCGCTCAAATACACCTTCCGGGCGAAAGGGAAGGGGACGCTTACCATCATGATCTTCCGCTATCAGCGGGCCAAGTGGCCCAAACATCTGGGCACGGAAAAGATCCTCACCCTCAAGCTGGACAGCGACGAATGGAAGACCTATACGGGGACCTACGTAAAGAAGAACGCCGACGAACTGGCCTCCTTCGTCTTCTGGTCGGACAAGACCGGGGACTTCTATATCGACGACGTTTACTGCTACGGGACGGAAGTCCCCGCAGAGAAGAAGGACGGCGGAAAGGAAGCCAAATGAGGGAGGAAAGGAAAAAATTCCTTCATCTTGACCTGAAGGGGATCTCGCCACAGGTCCCCCGTTTCCGGGAGTATCTTGCCTACTTCGCCTCTCTGGGATTCGACGGGATCGTGCTGGAATGCGACTGCCGCATCCCGT
>JAGAEF010000106.1 GCA_017613255.1 Lentisphaeria bacterium | reverse complement strand
GCTGAATCGGCGGCAGCGACGAAGGCGGAAGAGGCGGCAAAATGAGTACGGAAGATCCCCTGCCCATCTCCCTGAAAACGTATTTGAGGAAGGGAGCCTTTGTCCATTTCATCGGGTGCGGCGGGGCGGGCACGAAGCCGCTTCTGAAGATCTTTGCCGATCTGGGGTTTGCCGTAAGCGGTTCGGATATGGCGGAAAGCGGGGATCTTGCCGCGCTGAGAAAAGCGGGCTTCACCGTTTTCTGCGGCCACCGGAAGGAAAATCTCCCGGCTGCGGCAGGCAAGGATCTGCTCGTCGTTTACAGTTCCGCCGTGAAGGAGGACAATCCTGAACTCGTCGAAGCGAAAAAGCGGTCCGCAGCGTGTATTCTGCGGGGGGAGGCTCTGGGGCTGGTCGCCCGGCTTTTCCCCTGCGTGATCGCCGTAAGCGGGACCCACGGAAAGACCAGCACAAGCAGCATGATCGTGCATATTCTGGAAAAGGCGGGCAGGGATCCGGATTATCTCATCGGCGGAAACCTCCCCGGAAGAACCTGGAGCGGCCGGGGAGAGGGGAAAAAGATCTTCGTCTGCGAGGCGGACGAAAGCGACGGCACCCATACGGCCGTTCACGCTTCCTGCGCGGTGGTGAGCAATATCGAGGACGATCATGTGTGGAACTTTGCCCATGAAGGGGATCTTCTGGACAACTTCCGTTCCTTCGCCTTTTCCGCGCCGCTCCTTGTGTACAATGCGGGGGAAAAGACCGATCTTCTGTACCTGGGCAGGCACCCTTCTTCCTGCCGCATCACGAAAGAGGACCGGGAAGCTCCCGAAGTGAAAACGCTCCTGAAAGCCTTCCCCTTCTACCAGAAGGAGAACGCCTTTCTGGCCGCAAAAAGCGTGGAAAAGTGTCTGGGGATCCCGCTTGCCGACTGCTTGCAATATTTGCAGGACTTTCCCGGCGTGGAACGGAGACTCTCCGTGCATCATCAGGGACTGGACTATACCCTTGTGGAAGATTACGCCCATCACCCTTCCGAAGTGGCGGCAAGCCTCAAATCTTTGCGGGAAATGTATCCCACTGAACCGCTTTTCCTCGTTTTCCAGCCTCACCGCTACGCCCGTCTGGAACGGTATTTTTCCCAGTTCGTTTCGGTTCTGGGGGAAAAGGAGTATTCCCCGGAAAAGGTCTTTGTGGCCCCCGTTTTCGCCGCATGGACCGATACGGGAAAGGTCGGTTCTCCCCAGCTGGCCGCCGCATTGGGAAAGCGGGGGGAACTTCTTGCGGGAAGCTGGGAAAATATGGCGCGGAAAGTCCTTTCCTTTCTCCCGGAGGACCGGAAGGGGAAAAGGATCGTTCTTGCCGTGCTGGGGGCGGGGGACGTGCGCAAGATCCTGCCGATTCTGGGAAAGGAACTTCGTTCCCGGGACCGGGGGGAAGTTTCCGGCGTGATCGTTGCCGCGGGAGGAGCCTCCCGCCGTTACGGGGAAAAGAACAAGCTTCTGGAAGAGCTTGGCGGCATTCCCCTCTTCCTCCATTCTCTCAAAAACTTCGCGCCCTTCCTCCCTTCGGAACACATCGTTCTGGTCGTTCCCGCTTCCCGGAAGGAGGAATTTTCCACCCTTCTGGAAAAATATGCTTTCCTTTTCAGGGGAAAAAAGATCCTTCTTGCGGAGGGGGGCTCCTGCCGGGAGGAATCGGTCCGCAACGGGCTTTCCGGCCTGCCGGAAAACTGCAAATATATCGCCGTGCACGATGCGGCCCGTCCCTTTGCCGATCACAACCTTCTTGCCGCAACCGTGGAGGGTGCGGAAAAGTTCGGGGGATGCCTTGCCGCAAGGAAAATCACGGACACGATCAAGGAGACGGACGAAGCGGGCCGGGTGCTCCGGACCGTTCCCCGTGCCTTTCTTTACGCGGCGGAAACCCCGCAGACTTTCCGCAGGGAGATTTTGCTGGAAGCGTTCCAGAAGGGGAAAAACGAGCTGGAAAAGTTTACCGACGATGCCTCCCTTGTAGAAAAATTTTCCTCCTGTTGTCCTGTCGTGGCGGAATCGGAAACGCCCAACGGGAAGATCACCTACTCTTCCGATCTCCCTTTGGCGGAATACCTTCTGGAAAAGAAGGAGAAATGACCGGAAAACTCAGTCCAGCATGACGGGCTGGGCGTAAAGCATCTCCCTTTTGGCAAGGGAGGCGTCAAGGCGCAGAAAGAGGTAGGAAGAGGCCTTTTCCCCGGGAAGAAGGAAGGAAAACTCTCTCCCGCTTTTTTCGCAGACGATCCCCGGAGCGGCAATGAGACGGAACAGGGTTTCGGAGGAGTTGGTCCGGGCGTAAAACCGTTTCCCGTCGAAGGAGATCTCCTCGAAATCCAGTGTGTCTCCGGTGATCTTGCCGTAAAAATTCCCCTGCCGCATGGCCTTTAGACACGCTTCCGGCGTGCGTTCCTCCGCAAGGAGCACGATCTTCCCCCGCCATTGGGGACGGGGCTGATCCACCGCGCAGAATCCGAAGCACTGCCGGCGGGTGGAAAGGACCTCGTCCCACAGCAGTTCCGCGGAGGCGGCGAATTCGTCATTGCTGCAATGGTTGTAGATCTCCATGCCCAGGACCCTGCTGTCGAAATCCAGCATTTCGCAGAGCTGATCGGCCCGGATACGGGATTCCGCCGGGTGATTGATGATGATCCCGCCCCCTTCCGGATAGAGCAGCTCTTCCAGAATGTGGGTGAAGGCCTCCCTCCACGGAAGGGGACACCCTTTCGCAAATCCTGCGGAGAACAGTCCGAAAGCATCCTTCACGCGTTCGGGCGTGCCGCTTGAAAGCAGACTTCCCGGGGCGGTGATGTGGAAAAAGGCATGGGTATCGGCAAAATCGTGGTGCTCCGTATTGGGGATCTCCAGAAGGTCGGGCGGGAGGTTCGTAAAGAGTTTTTCCGCTTTCTTTTCTTCCGGGGGAGGGAGTTTGCCTTCCCCGGAAAAAAGTCCGCCAAACGAGATCTCCTCATGATGCCATACGCCATCCCGGATGAAGCCGAACTGCTTCTGTCCGAAAAGATCCCCCGTCTGTTCCCTCAGAGGATACCAGGGGCGGGAGGGATAGTAGTTGGTGATGGAGACGAGCTCCAGACCCGAGGCAAAGGCATCGTCCAGCTGTTGTTGCCAGAGGCAGTGCAT
>JAGAEF010000105.1 GCA_017613255.1 Lentisphaeria bacterium | reverse complement strand
GGCGCGGCCTTGGCCGCCTCCTTCGCCTTGGGCGCGACAGCTTTGGCAGGGGCGGCCTTTACGGGCGCCTTGGCCGGAACCGCGGGTTTGGCAGGTGCGGGTTTTGCCGTCTCCTTTGCCTTGGGCGCAACGGCTTTAGCAGGAGAGGCCTTGGCGGGAACGGGAGAAACCTTTTCCTGCTTCGGAAGAGCCGTCTTGCGGTTCTTTTTGGCGGGAGAAACCTTCGGAATCTCCTCTCCGGGCGCCTTCTCCTTTTTCAGGTCATCCCCCTTCCCTTTTCCTTCGGGAAGTTCGGAAAAATCCGCATCGTCCAGTTCTCCCAGCTCCTTTTCCAGCTCCTGCCGGATCTTCCGGGGCTTCTTGAACTGCACATCCTCTTCCGGATCCTCCAGGATATCTTCGTTCTCCAGATCGAACTCGTCCAGATCCGGATCGTACTCGCCGTCCTCGCCGGAGTCCTCGAATTCCTTGTCGTAGGAATCCTCTTCGGGCTCTTCGATCACGTTTCTCGCGGTGATGCTGGTGCCGCATTCCGGGCAGCAGCCGTCTTCGGCCTCCACAAGTTTTTCAGAAATTTCGATGTCGCAGTACGGGCAGATGATAACCATTTTTACTCCTTCCCCGGAAATGCCTGCTCCGGAAAGTTGCTGTATACCGTTACGCGTTATATATATCCTGCCGGGTCAATTTCCGCTTTTGATGGATTCCAGATACTCCCTGATGGCGGAACGCTGGATCCTCCAGAGCTTCCCGATCTTCACCGCGCTCAATGCGCCGGAACGGAGAAGCGCGTACATCTTCGTTCTGCGCACCTTCAGCGCCGCCAGCGCTTCGTCGAAGGTGAGAAGTTCCGATTCGGGTCCTGCGGGAGGCGGTTCCGGCGCCTCCTGGGGCAAGGGGGGAACTTCCTGCCCGTTGGCGATGGCCTCCGCGCGGGCAAGAAGACCTTTCCGGAGCCTTTTGGAAGCTACGAAATCGTATTCGCTTCTCAGCACAACATAGTATCCGGTATTCTTCAGCCCGGAAGCGGTGGTCACATAGCTGTCCGCGTTGCGGTTCATGGACTTGAGGAGGATCGCCCCGTCACTGCGGATGGTGTACAGACGGACAAGGGGGGCATCGTCCCTGCGTTTCACAAGGACATAATCTCCATCGGAAACGGGGATGGATTCCGAACAGAAGACCCGGGCCCCGGGAGGGATCACCGGATCGCCTCCGTTGTCCTGGATCTCCATGGTAATGATTTCCTGTTCTTTCTGGTTCATCTTTTCGTTTTCTCCGTGTTTGCGGGTGATTGCGCCGGGTAATATACACCGGGAAAAGGAAATAGCAAATTATTTTCTGCCGTTTGGTATCATTTTCCGCCGCAATAAACGGAAAAAAAAGCGTTCATGGGTCATTTTTCCGGCTTCTTGTCCCCGGAAGAAGTTCCCCTCGAACCGCCCTTGCAGGGTTCGATGACCAGTTTTTCGGCAATTTCAGGGAAATCCGACTCTTCGCAGACCGTCATCCACGGAAATTTCTTGACCAGCGCCGCCGCGAAAAGCCCCTGGCCGCACTTGCCCAGACACCTGCCGGAAGGGGAGAAGAGATCCACGTTCCGGAGTCCGCAGCTGGGGGAACGGGCCTTGAAGATGAAGGCGGCTATGTCGATCCTCTCCAGAAGATGCAGTTCCACGTCGATCCAGTCCAGCAGTTCCTCGGTCTTGTCCTCCCCGCTTTCGATGACCTTGATCCGCGTCCCCCGGGCGCTGGCCTCCAGACGCATGGGCGGACGGGGGACCCCCAGCCCGCAGCCGTATTCCGGACAAATGGGGATGAGCTCCACCTTGTCCTTGAGAAGTTCATAGATCATGGGAACCCCCTTGGGCTCTCCGTTGTACCGATAATTGAGCCCCAGAAGGCAGGCGCTGATCCCGATTTTCAGCTTCTTTTTCATTCCGGATCCTCCCCGGACGGCGGGACGGAAGAAGGAGAAACCACCACGACGCACTCGCCCTTCCAGTTCCGGGCTTTGGTCTGCTCCAGCAGATCATGCAAAGTGCCCCGCAGGATCTCTTCATGGACTTTCGTAGCCTCCCGCACCACGGCGCACGGCGCATTTTCCCCCAGAAAATCCGCAAGTTCCTTCAGGAGTTTTTCCATCCGGTAGGGGGATTCGAAAATGACCACGCTTTTCCCCTCCCCCGCGATCTCTTTCAATGCGGCGCTTCTCCGCCCGCTTTTCACGGGCAGGAATCCGTAGAAGGCGAACCGGTCCGAGGGCAGAGCCGACGCCGCCACGGCGAAGGTCAAAGAGGAGACTCCGGGAATGACCACGGGGTTTATGCCCGCTTTCACCGCCTCCCGCACGAGAAGGAATCCCGGATCGGCTATGCAGGGCATTCCCGCATCCGTGACCAGCGCGGCCTTTTCTCCGGCAAGGACTCTTGCGACGATGACCGAAGCCTTGCCGTGTTCGTTGAAGATATGGTAGGATTCCAGCTTTTTATGGATGTCGAACCTGTCCAGAAGGACTTTGGTGTGCCGGGTATCTTCCGCATAAATAACATCGCACCCCTTCAACGTCTCCAGGGCGCGAATGGTCATATCGTCCAGATTGCCGATGGGGGTGGCGACCAGATAAAGGACGCCGGAGGATGGGGAAAGTTCTTCCCGGGCCATGGTCTCTCCTGTGCTGCCGATGAAAACGGAAAGCTGCCCCCGCTCCACGGGAGAAGAACGTCAGTTGCCGCCTTCCCAGTAGATCGTCTTGTTCTTTTCCAGAAGAAGCCCCACCTGATCCAGATCGATGGGCGTATAGCCCTTCACTTCCAGCATCGCGCAGAACATGAGCCAGTCCTGATGATTCCATTCGCCGTTGTGCTCTTTGACGAACTGCATAGGAAGATCGGTTTTGGCCAGTCTCTGGAGATTCACTTCTGAGTTCGAAGGCATGGCAGCTCCCCTTGTCGTTTGTTTGAGGTGTGTGCTTCCGTTCATTAATAATGTACCACGGCAAATGTTTTTTTCAAGAAGGAAAAGGAAATTTTATGCTCTTCCTCCGAAAAAAGCTTCCGGGACAAAAAGCGGCACGGGGGTACTCCCGTGCCGCGGAACAAAAGATGCCGGAGGAGATTTCTCCTCCCGGTCTTCGTTATTTTTCCGCCTTCTCTTCCTTTTCCAGATCCGCAAGGGCTTCCTTGCGGCTCAACCGGATCTTGCCGGAACGGTCGATGTCGATGACCTTGACGGTGACGTAATCGCCTTCCTTGCAGATGTCGGAAACATCCCGCACCCGGTAGTTGGCCATTTCGGAGATGTGCAGAAGTCCGTCCTGCCCGGGCAGGATCTCCACGAAGGCGCCGAAGTCCTTCACGGAGCGCACCAGCCCGCGGTAGATCTTGCCGATCTCCGCTTCCGCCGTGTAGGAGTCGATGCGGCGCTTCACGTCGTCCAGCACTTCCTTGTTGCGGGCAACGATGGTGACGGTCCCGTCGTCTTCGATGTTGATCTCGCTCTTGGTGCTTTCGGTGATCTCCTTGATGTTCTTCCCGCCGGTGCCGATGAGGGCGCCGATCTTGTCGGGATTGATCTGGATCTTCACGATGCGGGGCGCGTTGGGGCTGACTTCCTCCCTGGGGGCGGCGATGCAGTCGGTCACGACCTTGAGGATCTTTGCGCGGGCCCGCTTGTTCTGCTGGAGAGCGCGGCTCATGAGGTCGATGGAGACGCCGGGCAGCTTGAGGTCCAGCTGGAATCCGGTGATCCCTTCACTGGTCCCGCAGACCTTGAAATCCATGTCGCCGTAATGGTCTTCCGCGCCGATGATGTCCGTAAGGATCAGCTCCTTGCCGTTTTCGTCGGTGACCAGCCCGCAGGAGATCCCCACCACGGGCCGCTTGATGGGCACGCCCGCATCCATGAGGGCCAGCGTTCCGCCGCAGACCGAAGCCATGGAGGTGGAACCGTTGGAGCTCATGATCTCGGAAACGCACCGGACGGTGTAGGGGAAGTCTTCCGGGAAGACCTGGGCCAGAGAGCGTTCCGCCAGATTCCCGTGCCCGATCTCTCTTCTGCCGGGTCCGGAAATGCGCCCCACTTCTCCCACGGAGTAGTTGGGGAAGTTGTAGTGCAGATAGAACTTGCGGTCGGGGTGATCGTTGTAGATGGTGTCCGCTTCCTGAATGTCCTGCGGGCCTCCCAGCGTGGCAATGACCAGAGCCTGGGTTTCGCCCCGTGTGAAAAGCCCCGTGCCGTGCACTACGGGCAGAACGCCCACTTCCGCGGAAAGGGGACGGATGTCTTCCACGCCCCGTCCGTCGGGCCGGAAGCCCTTTTCCAGAATGGCGGTGCGGATGGTCTTTTCCACGAGGGCGTCGAAGCCCATGTTCACCATGTTGGTGAAGTCGGTTTCCCCCATGGCTTCGAAATACTTGGGCGTAAGACCTTCCACCACTTTGGCCTTGAGTTCGTCCAGCGCCTTGAGGCGGGCTTCCTTGCCCGGGATGGTGCAGACGGATTCGATGGTCTCCCTGCAGATGGCGGTCATATCTTCCTTCATGTCGGCGGGAACGGTGTGCAGAGTGGGGACGCGTTTTTCCCTGCCCGCGACCTTCATGAGTTCCTTCTGGGCTTCCACCTGTTTTTTCACGATGGCGTTGGCGAATTCCATGGCGCCCACGAGAAGCTCTTCGGAGCACTCCTTGGCATCCCCTTCGATCATGATGACCTTGTCGGGAAGTCCGGCATAGACAAGTTCCAGAGAGCTCTTTTCCATCTCTTCGCAGGTGGGGTTGGCCACATACTGCCCGTCGATATACCCTACCCGCACGGCGCCGATGGGGCCCTGGAAGGGAAGATCGGAAAGGGAGAGGGCGGCGGAGGCGCCCAGAATGCTGAGCATATCCGCTTCGTTGCTGCCGTCGCAGCTCAGGAGCAGTCCGCAGACCTGCACTTCATCGAAAAACCCTTCCGGGAAGAGGGGACGCAGGGGGCGGTCGGTCATGCGGCAGATGAGGATCTCCTTGTCGGAGGGTCTGCCTTCCCGTTTGATGTAGCCGCCGGGGAATCTGCCTGCGGCGGAGTATTTTTCCCGGTAGTCCACCTGCAGGGGGAAGAAATCCTGTCCGGGCTTGGCCTCACCGGAGCAGGCGGCGACGAGAACGGAGGTCCCGCCCTGCCGCACCGTGCAGGAGCCGTTGGCAAGCTTTGCGATTTTCCCGGCACCGATGGTGATGTCTTTTCCGGGACCGATGTTGATGGTCACTTCCGACGCATTCAGTTTGAAATCAGGCATTTTGCCTCCTTAAAAAATTGTTGGTCCGCCGTTGGGCGGGACCGGTTGGTTTTTTGCGGAGGAAATCAGCCCTGCAATGCAGTTGCCGCAAGCCTTGTGTGTCTGCGGAATAGCGGTAACGGCCTCCGGGAAACCTTTTTTCCGGGGAACGGTACCGACCAATTCCACAGCAAAACTTCTTCCTCCGCCGTGTTCTGGTTGGAAATTCCATTTAAAATAGCATGAAAAGGGAAAAAAACAACTTTTTTTCGGGAATAAGTGCAAAAAAACGCCTTCTCCCCCGGAAAGCTCACCTCAAAAAGCTCAAGGGTCTTTCCTGCCGCTGTCCCCTTTTGCCTTGCGGACATTCCGGAAAAATTCCTGCATGAGGGCACGGCATTCCTCTTCCAGAACGCCGCCTTTCACTTCCACCTGATGAAGCATCCCCTTGAAATGGATCACGTCCAGTTCCGAGCCTCCGCAGGCGCCGCAGCGGGG
The DNA here is from genome assembly GCA_017613255.1 of Lentisphaeria bacterium. GTDB lineage: Bacteria > Verrucomicrobiota > Lentisphaeria > Victivallales > UBA1829 > RGIG5327. Next base: position 4,003 of record JAGAEF010000105.1, on the reverse strand, counting down.
ATCGGAGAGGCCGAAAACGACCCGGCGCACTCGGGCATTCACCACGGCTCCCGCGCACATGGCGCAAGGTTCCTTGGTCACATAAAGATCCACATCCTCCAGCCGCCAGTCCCCCAGAGCGGCGGCGGCGCTGGTGAGGGCCAGCAGTTCCGCATGGGCGGTGGCGTCCTTGAGAAGCTCCACCTGATTCCATGCCTTGGCAATGATGATGCCGTCCTTGACGGCTACGGCGCCCACGGGGACCTCGCCTGCCTCTGCGGCCCTTTGGGCAAGACGCAGGGCCGAACGCATGAAGGTCTCATCGGAATAAAGGCCGGGAAGAATTTCGTCCATACGGTCTCCTCGGCGCCTACGGCTCCAGCTGATTTTTCCGCAGCTCTTCGATGGCCTCTTCCCCGTAGAGCGCCCGCATGAGACGCACGTTCTGTTCGTGGAAAACCAGAGGATCGGGGCGGGTGATGATCTCCCCTTTGGAAAACTCCAGAAGGCGTTTTCTTTTTGCCTGATCCGCAAGGAAAAGTTCCAGATACCTTGCAAGAGTGCGGGGACTGAGTTCGTCGAATTCCTTCTGTCCGAAGGTTTCCACATAGTCCGCGGCGATCACGGAAAGAAGATCGGAAGAGACGTGGGACATGCCTTTGGCAAGGAACATGTCCGCGATCATTTCCTGACAGCGGACCTCGTCGAACAGCGGGAAGGTGAAACTTCTTCCCCGGCTGGAAATATTGGGCGGGAAATTGTAGTTGGAGGCAATGACGATCATCTGATTTTCCGGGAGGGAGAAGGAGCCGCCCACGAAGGTGCGGAAGCTGTACCAGTCCACGGAGCGCACGTCGATGTCGTCGAAAAAGATCACGAACTTTTTGTGCTTGCGCGCGGCAAGCGCCGCAATGAGCTTTTCCAGCCCCGGTCCCAGATCTTCCGGAGAAGGCAGTATGAGCGTAAGACTTTCGTCCGCCAGCACATGGGCAATGGTCATCTGGGTCTTGCCCAGTCCGGGCAGTCCGCTGATGAGAAGGGGAATATTGTGTTTGCCTGCGGAAAAGGCTTCCAGATGGCCGCCGATGGCGCGTTTCGCCTCCCCGCAGCCGTAAAAGTCCGTGATTTTCCTTATGGCGGGGAGCCGGGAGGGTGTAAAGGTCCCCTGCCTGTACCGGAAGATCCTGCCCGTTTCGAAGAGATCCAGCTTCTTCCGCCGTGAAGCCAGTTCCATGGCGGCGGCCTGGGGTTTGGAACGGCAGAAGAAGGCACTCGAGAGGGTGCGGAACTCTTCCCAGGGCAGAAGCCGGGAGAGGCGGGAGGGAGAACTTTTCGGCAGGGAGGAAGGGAAATCCGCGAGAAACGCGGCTAGATCCTTTGCGAAGCGGAAGGCGTGTTCCAGACACAGCCCGGGAAAGGTCGAGGGATCGGAACAGCTCCGCAGATTCTCCCGTTCCTCTCCGTTTTCCGTTTCGCCTCCGGTCAGGAGGAGAAGTGCGGAAAAGAGAACCTCGTCCAGCGTATTCCGCAATGCGGCGTTTTCTCCCGCAGAAAGCAGAAGAAGGCCGTTGCAGGCATCCACCGAATCCATCCGGGGGGAGGCCAGATCGAGGAACACGGTACGGTTTTCCTTGCGTTCGGCATCCAGCAGGGTGAGGAAAAAACGCAGGGCGGAAAGAAACTCCTTTTCCTTTTCTCCCCTGCAGCGCAGTTCCGGACTTTCCTTATGCTCCGGGGAGACCTTTTCGAAGAGAAAACGGAAAGAGGTCAGAAGGTGATCCAAAAGCTCCGATCTGTCGTTTCCCGCGCCGGCAGGATCGGGATTTCCCGTTTCCATTCGATCTCCTTTCGTTCCGTTTTCTTTTTCTCTCCCGCAAAAAACGTCCGGGAGAAGGCATTTTCCGGGTAATAAGATACATCCTCAACGAAGTTTTTCAAGGAAAAGAGCGATTTTCTTTCCGGAAAGAAGAAAAAAAACTTGCATTATCCCCCTTCCATGTTACATTATATATTTAGCACGGATGCGGAATTTCCATTGTTCCAAAGGTGTTTTTCTCCGTATCCTGCTGGATTTTATATTTTTGTGTTTTATGAAAGTTATCCGGTTTCCCGGGCGGGGAAAAGCCCGGGAACGGCTGTTTGGATAAAAAAATATTATTTAAGCTGTGAAAGATTTTTCTATCAAAATATCAAAAGTTTTCGCAGGAAAGCCTCCCCGGAGGCCCCCTGCGGGGCGAAGAGAGAAAAAGTTGCACGCGAGACATAAAAAGATCCTGGACATGCTGGAACGGGGCAGGCTCACCATCAAGGAGGCCTCTCTGGAGCTGGGGGTCGCGGAAATGACTTTGCGGCGGGATCTCAAGCTTCTGGAAAAGAGCGGCGCCCTTCTGCAGGTGCGGGGCGGCGCGGTGCTTCCCCCGGCAAGATATGAGCCGGAAAGTTCCGTGAAGGGGGAACTGGAACGCAAGTTCGCCCTGGCGGAAGCCCTCTACAAAAAGATCATGCCTGCGGAAACGCTCTTCATCGGCACGGGGAGCACGGTTCTGGCCTTCGCCAAATATCTTGCCAGGCACAACACTCTGCCCGTTACCGTCATCACCAACTCTCTGCCGGTGGCCTCCTCTCTCTTCAAGACCCACTGTCATGTGATCCTGCCGGGAGGGGAGCTGCGGTCCAACTCCCTGGATCTTGTGGGGCCCGTGGCGGAACGGAACATGGAGGACTACCATGTGGATTATCTCATTTCCGGGTGCGATGCGGCCTCTTCCGGATACGGTTTTTACACCTCCGACATGAATCTATCCAATCTGGAAAAGAAATCCATCCGAATAGCGGACCGCACGGCCATCATCACGGCAAGCGGCAAGTTCAGGAAAAAGGCCCTTACCCGGTTCGCCGCAAGGGAGGATGTGGATCTGCTCGTCACCGATACGGAACTTTCCCGGGAGGACGAAAAAGAGCTGCTGCCTTTTATGGAAATCATCAAAGCGGATGCGTTCGAACAGAAAAAACAGCCCTTCGTTTCGAAAGGGAAAGAGAGGGAAAAAGCATGAGCATTCAGGCGGAAAAGCCGGAGGAAAGAGGAAACATGCCCGAAGGAAAAGAGTATTTCGAGCTTCTCAAGGAGTTCCTCAACAGGGAGGACAAGTTTGCCGCTTCCATCGGGGCAAGGATCGTGGAGATCTCCCCCGGCTATGCCAGAGCGGAAATGGAGATCACCGAACAGCACCTCAACGGCGCCAAAGTCGTGCAGGGCGGGGCGATTTTCACTTTGGCGGATTTCGCCTTTGCGGGAGGTTCCAACTCCTACGGCCCCCGGTCCACCGCCATGAATTCTTCCATCACCTTCATGCGGCCCGGCACGGGGAAAAAACTCATTGCGGAAGCAAGAGCGGTAAACCGGGGAAGAAGGACCTGCCTTTTCGATGTGACGATCAGCAGCGATCAGGGGAAGAATATCGCCAAAATGATGATCAACGGATTCCTTTTCGAAGGGGAATCGGTTCTGGGAGAAAAAAACGGGATTTCATAATCATACACCATCGGTTCCAGGCGTAAAAACAACAAAAAGGAGGTTTGTTATGCCGGATGTGAAACAGGTACTGCAGGAAGAGATCAGACGTCTCGCGAAAAAGGAAGTCAAACATGCAACCGCGCCCCTCATGAGCGTTGTGAGCGACCTCAAGCGCAGAGTGGCCCAGCTGGAACGCCAGCTCTCCATTTCCGGGAAGGCCGTCAGCGCCGTCGTGAAGACCCCGGAGGAAAAAGAGGCCAAAACCGCGTCCGCAGGCAAGAAGGGCAATGCTCCCGCTCCCCGTTTCCACGGGAAGAAGATCGCCCGTCTGCGCAAGCGTCTCCACCTTTCTCAGGCGGAACTTGCGGAAATGGTAGGCGTCAACATGTTCTCCGTGAGCCACTGGGAACTGGGCAAGAACGTGCCCCGTCAGGCCCAGCAGGAGCGTCTGGAAGAGATCCGCACCATGCCCAGAAAGGAACTGCGTCAGCGTCTGGCCGTCGTTCATGC
>JAGAEF010000104.1 GCA_017613255.1 Lentisphaeria bacterium | reverse complement strand
GGGGGAAGGCCGGCTGAAAAAACACGGCTGCCGTTTCCAGCTCAGGCTGGGGAACAGGCCGGTCCCTCCGCCGTGTTTTGCGCTATGGAGGGGAAATAGGCCGGGGCGGCGGGAAACTTCCGGTGTGTGTTCCAGCCGCCCCAGGGAAAAGCGGGAAAGCCCGCGACTTGTCAGATCCCGGAGATCGCCTCCTTGAGGGAGCGGACGAAGGGGGCAAGTTCCGGTAACGGCAGACGCACCGCCGCGGAGCCCACCACCACCGCATCGGTGTGGTGCGCCACCTCGAATGCGGACTTTCCGTCGGAGATCCCGAATCCGGAGGCCACAGGAATGGGGGAAATCTTCTTCAGCGCTTCCAGACGCGCGGCAAGTTCCGGAGGAAGGGTCTTTCTTGCCCCCGTCACGCCTCTTGCGTTGATGCAGTAGGCGAATCCTTCCGCTTCGGCAAGGAGTTTTTTCGCCCGTTCCAGATCGGTGGAAGGCCCGATGAGGGGGATCTGGGGGATGCCGTATTTGCGGCAGAAGGGCAGGATCTCGTCTCTTTCCTCATAGGGGAGATCCACTACAAGGATCCCGTCGGCCTCCAGAAGGGCCAATTCGGAAAAGAGTTTCTCCCAGCCGTACTGCAGGAAGACGTTGCAGTAGCCGAAGAAGATGAGGCCCGTTTCCGGGTGTTTTTTCCGGATGCGGGAGGCCATTTTCAGGATCTTTTCCAGAGTCGCCCCGTTGGCTAGCGCCGTCTGGGAGGCCTTCTGGATCACCGGGCCGTCCGCCACGGGATCGGAGAAGGGGATCCCCAGCTCCACGATGTCCGCCCCCGATTCGATGATACTTTCCAGCCGCCGTTCCGATTCCTCCATCGTGGGGGCTCCGCAGCTGTCGAAGATGACGAGCACTTTTTTGTTCCCGCCGAAAATTTTCTGCAAACGAGTCATTTTCCGTGTTCCTCCAGGTATTTCCGGACGCTTGCCATATCCTTGTCTCCGCGTCCGGAGAGATTGACGATGATGATCCCCTCTTTCCCGTATTCCGGGGCGGCTTTCAGCGCCTGCGCCACGGCGTGACTGGATTCCAGCGCGGGAATGATCCCTTCCAGACGGGAAAGAAGCATGAAGGCTTCCACCGCCTCGCGGTCGTCGATGGTCACATAACGGGCCCTGCCGCTTTCGGCAAGATAACCGTGTTCCGGCCCCACGCCGGGATAGTCCAGACCCGCCGAAACGGAATGGGTCTCGGTGATCTGCCCCTCGGGATCCTGAAGAAGGAAGGTCTTGCACCCGTGGAGAACGCCGATGCGTCCGCCGTTGATGCTGGCGGCGTGACGCCCGGTGGCTATCCCGTCGCCGCCCGCCTCCACTCCGGTGAGTTTGACTGTCAAGTCCTCCAGAAATCCGGCGAAAAGTCCCATGGCGTTGCTTCCGCCGCCCACGCAGGCGATGGCTTCGTCCGGCAGTCTGCCCGTTTTTTCCAGACACTGACGCCGGGCCTCTTTGCCGATGACCGACTGGAAATCCCGCACGATGGCCGGGTACGGGTGAGGTCCCGCCACCGTGCCGATGCAGTAGAAGGTGTCTTCGCTACTTGCCGCCCAATCCCGGATCGCCTCGTTCATGGCGTCCTTCAAGGTGGCGCTGCCCGCGTCCACGGCAATGACGTTGGCCCCCAGAACCTTCATGCGTTCCACGTTGGGCTGCTGTCTCTGCACGTCCAGAGCCCCCATGAAGACATCGCACTTCATGCCGAAAAGCGCCGCCGCCGTAGCCGTGGCGACTCCGTGCATGCCCGCGCCCGTTTCGGCGATCAGCCGCTTTTTCCCCATGCGTCTTGCCAGAAGCGCCTGCCCGATGGTGTTGTTCACCTTGTGGGCGCCGGTGTGGTTGAGATCCTCCCGCTTGAGATAGATCTGCGCGCCTCCGCAGTGCCTGGTCAGTCTTTCCGCAAAGTAGAGGGGAGATTCCCTTCCCACATAATCCTTGAGAAGCGAGGAAAGTTCCCCGCGGAATGCGGGATCCTCTACGGCTTCCAGATAGGCTTTTTCCAGTTCAAGAAGTACCGGCATCAAGGTTTCGGGAATGAACTGGCCCCCGAATCTGCCGAAATAACGTTTCATTTTTCAATCCTCCTTATGTTGTCGAAAAGTTTCCGTATCAATCTGAAATCCTTGATCCCGGGCGTACACTCCACTCCTCCGGCAAGATCGATCCCCGCGGGCCGCACCTTTTGGATCAGTTCCGCGGCATTTTCCGGCGTGATCCCCCCTGCCAGCATGACGGGCCTCTTTTTGGCCAGAATCGCGGCAAGGGCGTGGTCGCCGAACTGGCCCGATCCCCCCCGGGGGGCGTCGCACACGATCCGCGCGGCGGGAAAGTCCGCATCGTAGCAGGCCTTCCAGACCGGCGCAAAATCGATGCGGGAGGCAAACTCCGGCGTCTCGTTTCCGTGGAGCTGGATCACGTCCAGTTTCACCATTTTTGCGATCCTCCGAATCTCCTCCAGCGATGCGTCGGCGAAAACTCCCACTTTTTTCACGGGGAGTCCGGCAAATTTCATGGCCTCCCCCAGCGGGAGAAACCGTTTGGAAGAGGGGACGAACACGAGTCCCACATAATCCGCCCCGCACTCCGCGGCGAACTCCGCATCGCATACGCGGGTGATCCCGCAGATCTTTACTTCAACGTTCCGCATCCAGAAGCTCCTCCAATTTCTTCCCCGGGTGTTCCGCCCTCATGAGGGTTTCCCCGATGAGAAAGCCTTTCGCCCCCGCCTCCCGGAGACGGCGAATGTCGTCGGCACTCCTTATGGCGCTTTCCGCAACGGGAAGCCGCTCCTGCGGGACCAGCCCGATGAGTTTTTCCACACGGGCGAGATCCGTGGAAAAGGAGTGCAGATCCCGCGCATTCACCCCTACAAGGGTCACGGGACTGTCCAGAAGACGCCTGATCTCCTCTTCGTTGTGGGCTTCCCCCAGCACGTCCAGCCCCAGTTTCCGTGCGTACTCCCCAAGGGAGACGAGCTCCTTTTGCTCCAGCATGGCGGCTATGAGCAGAATGGCGGAAGCTCCCGCATGACGGGCCTCCAGGATCTGGTAGGGGTCGAAAATGAAATCCTTGCGCAGAACGGGGATCTTCACCTTTTTGGCGACCTCTTTCAGGAAGGAGAGACTTCCCAGAAAGTAGTTGGGTTCCGTAAGGACCGAAAGCGCCGCCGCCCCCGATTTCTCCAGTTCCAGAGCCAGTTCCGCGGGAGAAAAATCCCTGCGGATCATCCCCTTGGAGGGGGACGCCTTCTTGATCTCGGCGATCACGCCGGGAAAGGCCCCGGAAAAGGAGGGAACGACCGGGAAAGAGTCCTCGGAAAGAGGCATTTCCCTTTTCCGCCGTTCCAGATCGGGACGCAGGTGCGTAACGATCTCCTCAAGAATATTCCTCATGCGTTGCTCTCCTTCACGAGTTTCTCCAGTTTTTCGTAAGCCGCCCCGCTGTCGATGGACTTTGCCGCCATGGCAATGCCCTGGGCCATATCCTCCGCCTTGCCCGCCACATGGATCGCGGCGCCCGCATTGAGCAGGACGATGGCCCTTGCAGCCCCCCGGTCCTCGCCGGAAAGCACCCTGCGCAAGGTGGCGGCATTGACGGAAGCGTCCCCGCCGGCAATGTCGGAAAGCGTGTAGACTTCTCCCAGCAGAAGTTCCGGGAAGAGTTCGTAACTGCGGATGGAGCCGGAAGCAAGTTCCGTGACCCTTGTACGGTCGGAACAGCTGATCTCGTCCAGTCCGTCATGTCCGCACACCACCATGGCGCGCTTGACCCCCAGCTCCCGGAGCGTTTCGGCGAAAAGTTCGGTCAACCCCGCATCGTAAACCCCCAGAACGATCCCCGTGACCCCCGCCGGATTGCAAAGAGGCCCCAGCATGTTGAAAATGGTCCGGAACCCCAGTTCCCTGCGCAGAGGCCCCACCTTGCCCAGAACGGGATGCATCTTCTGGGCGAACAGGAAGCCCACCCCTATGGTGCGGACCGCATTCTCCATCTTTTCCGGGGGAGCTTGGAGATTGAATCCCAGTTCCGCCAGAACGTCCGCCGCGCCGCATTTGCCGGAAACCGCCCGGTTCCCGTGTTTGGCCACATGTACCCCCGCACCCGCCGCCACGAAGGCGCTGGTGGTGGAAACGTTGAAGGAGATCCCGCCGTCTCCGCCGGTGCCCACGATGTCGATGCAGTCGGGACACCCGCAGTCGATTTTGGTCCCCTTGCGCCGGAGAAGCTTGGCCATGCCCAGAAGCTCGCTCATGCTCTCCCCCTTCATCCGCAAGGCGGCCAGAGCCGCCCCCGCCTGAGAAGAGGGGACCGTTCCCGAAGTGAGAAGATCCAGAAGGTCCTCGGCTTCCTTTGCCGTAAGGTCCTTCCCCGCCAGAAGTTTGTCGAGAAAACGCTTCATTTTTTATGACTCCTTGCCATTTCCATGAAATTTTCCAGCTGACGGCGCCCGGAGGAGGTGAGAATGGACTCCGGATGATACTGGATGCCCTCCACAAGTTTCGTTTTGTGCCGGATCCCCATGATCTCCCCGTCGGAGGTGCGGCAGGTTACTTCCAGCTCCGCAGGCAGGGTTTTGCCGTCCAGCGCAAGGGAGTGGTAGCGCACCGCATTGAAATCGCCGGGGATGCCCTTGAAAAGCCCCTTTCCGTCATGATGGATGGGGGAGATCTTTCCGTGCATCACCGTTTTGGCCAGAATGACCTTTGCTCCGAAAAAGGCGCCGATCCCCTGATGCCCCAGGCAGACTCCCAGAAGGGGAATGTCTTTCTCCACTGCAACGGCAATGAGCTGCGGCATGATCCCGGCATTTTCCGGACGGCCGGGGCCGGGGGAAAACACGATGGCCTCCGGAGAAAGTTTCAGGACCTCTTCCGGGGTGATCTCCCGGTTGCGGCGCACCACGACCTCTTCGGAAAGCGCATAGAACATGTGGACGAGATTGTAGGTGAAAGAATCGTAATTGTCCAGAACGAAAATCATTTTATTTCTCCTCAAGGTCAAGGTTTCCGGCGGCCAGTTTCACCGCTTTGAAAATGGCGGCGGCCTTGTTCATGGTTTCCTCATACTCCTTTTCCGGCACGGAATCATACACGATGCCCGCGCCCGCCTGTACGGTGATTTTGTCGCCCAGGATCTCCAGAGTCCGGATGGTGATGGCAAGATCCATGTTCCCCGTGTAGCTGAAATAGCCCACGGCCCCGCCGTACACGCCCCGGGGCTCCTTTTCCAGCTGGTTGATGAGTTCCATGGCCCGCACCTTGGGGGCGCCGGAAAGCGTGCCCGCGGGAAACGCCGCCTTCACCAGATCGAAGGCGTCTTTGCCCTCCGCAAGAAGGGCGTCCACATCGCTGACCAGATGCATGACGTGGCTGTACCTTTCCACGAACATGAACTCGCGCACCTGCACGCTGCCGGGTTTCGCCACTCTTCCCAGATCGTTGCGGCCCAGATCCACCAGCATCAGGTGTTCGGCGCGCTCCTTTTCGTCGTTGAGAAGCTCGTCGGCAAGTTTCCGGTCCTCCGCGGCATTCTTCCCCCGCTTCCGCGTCCCGGCAATGGGCCGCAGGGAGGAGACGCCGTTCTCCAGTTTCACCATGGTCTCCGGGCTGGAGCCGATGAGGATATGGTTCCCGTGCTTGAAGAAGAAGGTGTAGGGAGAGGGATTGATGAGCCGCAGCGCCCGGTAGAGCCGCAGGGGATCACTGGCAAGCGGCGCGGAAAACTTCTGGGAAAGGACCGCCTGAATGAGCTCCCCTTCCCGGATGGCCTTTTTCGCCTGATCCACCATGTCGCAGTACTCCTCCCTGCTCATGTTGGGGACGAAACGGGGAGGATCCACGGGGGTTTGTTCGGGAAGAGTCACGGGCGTTTTCAGTCTCTCTTCCATGCGGTCGATGCGTTTCTGCGCCTCTTCGTAGCAAGCAAAGAGGCTTTCGAACTCCTCCGGGCGCACGCACACCACCAGTTTCGCCGTATGCCGCACGTTGTCGAAAATGATCATTTCATCGGTCATGAGCATGACCGTCTCCGGAACGGGAAGCTCTCCTTTGGGCGGGGGAAGCTCTTCGAATTCATTCACCGTCTCGTAGCCGATGAATCCCACGGCTCCGCCGAAAAGGGGAGGCAGTCCCGGCACCTCCACGGCGCGGCGCTTTTTCATCTCTTCCCGGAGAGCGGCCAGCCCCGTTCCGATCTCCCGTTTGCCGGAACGGTCCTGCATATACGCCCTCCCCTTCTCCACGGTGAAAACCTCCCCGCTGCCGATGCCGATAAAGGAGTAGCGCCCGAAATGCTCGCCGCCTTCCACCGACTCCAGAAGAAAGAAATTTTCGTCCTCCGCGAAACGGGCGGCCACCGAAACGGGGGTCTCCATGTCTGCAAGCTTCTCCCGGAAGACCGGGACCAGTCCGCCTTTGGAGGCGTACTCTTCGAATGTCTTGTAATCCATTTTCTGCCATCTCCTTATTTTATCGGCAAAATGTATAAACCACAGAAAATAGCCGCATCCCGGATCTTTCTTCCGGAACGCGGCCTTGACCACTGAAACAAAAACGGCGGGGAGAATGTTCTGCCCGCCGGAAAATCTGAAATCAAAGGACAAAAACGACCTGAGCTCCGGCGGCATCACCGCCAGCGCCAACCAAAGACAGGAATGTTTTTGTACTCTGAAGTTCTCATAATGCAACTAATTTAACTGCTTTTTCTCCGATTGCAAGCCCTTTTTCAAAAAATTTTTCATTTTTTTTTGCACACGGGCTGGAAAATCACCGGGAATACAGTCGAAGATCCTCGAAAACGCTTCTCCCGTCCCGGACGAAAGCAAAGATCCGGCAGGCCCCGGGGAACGGAGCGCCCGGGGAGACCAGCGTCCGGTTCCCGTTGATCTCCAGATCCACGATCCCGCCGTGAGAAATGAGTTTGAAAGGGACTTTTGCGGAAGAAAGCGGGATCTTGGAAGCCGTGTCGAAAAGATCGATCGCCGCCGTTCCCGCGGCAGGGTCGAAGGAGACGGAGCGTCCGCCGATGGTCCCGGTGCCGTCCCGGAGGACCAATCCGAATTCCGCCGTCCCCGGGGAGAAAGAGAAGAGTCCGTCCAGCCGGAAGTTTCCGGAAACGGCCGTAAGCTCCACGGCCCTGATCCCCTTTTCCGAAGACAGTGAAAGGGGCTTCAAGACGTCCTGTTCCTTCTGCGGGATCATTTCCGGAACGAAGCAGGTCCCCAGCGTCCCGTCGGACGCCTGCACGATCTCCCGGAAGACCATGTTTCCGCCGAACACCTTGGTCCCGCCTTCATTGGTGGGGATCCATGCCGCCCCGATGCGTCTTCCCCCTTTCCAGGGAGCGCTTTTCATGACGGCACACCAGCGGCTCGTCAGCACATCCTGCGCAGGCGTCTT
>JAGAEF010000103.1 GCA_017613255.1 Lentisphaeria bacterium | reverse complement strand
GGCCTAACGGACGCCCACAAGTATTTGTGGGCGGATGAGCCGGGAGCGAGCACTAAGCCTATGTTCAGCGGACGTTTTTCCCGCTGAACATGGGCGCAATAACAATGCACGCGCAGAAACTGCCCATCCACCTGACGCTTCTGCGTGAAAAAGAAAGGGGGTCCAGGGGGAGAGAAAAAAGCGCAAGCGCGTTTGTCTCTCCCCCCTCGAAACCCTCTCGGTTGGAAACGTGAGCAGTGTTTTTTCCCATTCCCCCCCGAAAAAACGTTCCCCCCGTTCACCGGGGAACGATTGCGGCATCGGCAAGGAAATAGCAGAAGATCCCGCCGAGAATGAGAAGGATCCCGAAAAGGAAGGACTTGTTTGCCTTCTCCTTGAAAAAGAGCACGCTCCAAACGGAATAGAGGGCAATGCAGCACCCGATGGCCACGGGGAAGAAGATCCCGTTCATGCCGCACACTTTCAGCTTGTCCAGAGCAAGGAACTGGAGCGAGGTCGCTACGACGGTCTGGGCGGCATGCAGAAGAATGATGAGCAGCGCCCTTCTGTCGAGGGAAAACCCTTTCTCCTTCATGAGGAATTTTCCCGCGACCGCGGCAAGGAACGTGGAGAAACAGGCGATGGCCGGACGGATCAACCCCTGATCCCGATAGGAAAAGAAACTGCTCATGGAGGTCATGCTCTGGGCCGCCCCCAGCACGAGGAAGGCGAGAAGGGCCAGCCGGATCCCGTATTTGGGCTGGGGAGCGTCGTTCCTGTCGGAGGAAGAGGTTTTCGCCGCAAAAAGCAGGATCCCGGCAAGAACGGAAAGCGTGCCCGCCCCCTTGAGGGTGCTCCAGGGCTCGGAAAAGAAGAGCGTAATGAAAAGGAAGGGGAGGATGAAGGCGCTCTGGCCGATGGCCCAGGTCACTCCGCTTCTGCCGTACACCATGCTGCGCTGGAGAATGAAGGAGCCCGTGACGTTGGCCAGCGAGGCGGCAAAGAGGAAAAGGACATACCCGGGGGAGGGAGCCGGAATCGCTCCGGAGAAAAGACTCCCTGCCTTGGTGAAGAAGAGAAGCGTGAGGAGAAAGGAGAGCGCTCCCGAAAGGAGCATGATGCCGTAGACGTTCAGTTTCCATTTCGCCATGGCCTTGTAGTAGATCCCCACGAAGGACCAGAGAAGCCCGGTGATGAACGTAAGAAGAAATCCTGATTGAAGAGCCGTCATTTTTTTTCGATCGTTTTTTGTGCATTGGGAAACAAGGGAAGATAATATAGCTTGATTTTTTCATTTCTGCATGTATATTTCCCCCGAATCGATTGCAGTATTTGCAGGATAACTTATATTTTTGCATAAAAGGAGAAAAATGATCCTGCCCAGACTCACCAATGCGGGCGTTTACACGCGGGCGGAAAAAAGCACCCAGAAAGTCCACACCTTCTGGGTGGCGCTGGGGCTGAAGGGGGTCGTCCGGAACGATACCTACTTTCCCGACGGCACCTTGTGCAGTTCCTTCGACTGCCGAAGCGGGAAGCAGAAAGCGCTCCTCACCCTTGCCGCACCGGGGTTCCGCACCGTTTTCGAGTACGGAGAGGACCGGGAAAACTGGGTGGTCATGTTCGTTTTCCCCGCCATCGTCTTTTCCGAAAGCGACAACTGTTTCTACTGGGACTACCGGGGACACCGCCTGCCCGTTCCCCAGAGCATCGAACTCAAGCCCCAGGAGGCGGCGGAACTGCGGCACCTTTTCGCGACTCTCTGTCAATTTTTTCAGAGCACTCTCCCGAAGAATCAGCTGGAGGCGGAACTCCTCTCCCTGCAGATCCTTCAGTATTTCCTGCGCACTCCCGTTCCCGCGGACGACCATGTGGAGCTTTTCCGCAAGAAGCTGGCAGAAGATACCTTGTGGGAAAAGTCCATTTCGGAGCACTGCGCGGACATGGGGGTCAACCGGGATCAGCTGAGAAAGGAGTTTTTCCAGCGGTACAAGATCTCTCCCGGCGAGTACCGGATCCAGCTGCGTCTGCGCCGGATCACCCACCTTCTGGCGTACAGCGACCTTACGCTCAAGGAGATCGCCTTCGAGACCGGCATGAAGAACCCCTCCCATTTGAGCTCTTTCGTCCGCGCCCGCTGCGGCAAGACGCCCTCCCTTCTGGCCAGAGAGTACCGGAAGAGCCGATGACCGCGCACTGAGGGGAGGAAAACGCGTATATTTCTCGGAAAACGGCTTGCATTTTTCTCCGATACGGGTTAGTCTTATAGGAGAAACGCTTTTCGGCAGAACATCAGGAAAAAAGGAATTCAGTCTGGATGCGCCTTTGAAAACCGCCATCATCGCCTGCGGCCCCCGGGCCGTTCAGATGGGAAGGATCGTGAGTCTCCTTCCCGATTTCAAGCTTACGGCCATGAGCGACCCCCATCCGGCCCGCCGGGAGATCGCTTTCAAGGCATTGCCCGAGTCCAGATTTTACGAGTCCACCGAGGAGATGCTGGAGAAGGAATCTCTGGATGCGGTCCTTGTGGAAACCCCTCCCGCCCAGCACACCAAGTATTCCCTTATGGCGCTGGAAAAGGGACTGCATGTACTGGGGGAGATCCCCGCCGTGGATACCTATGAGGAGGCCGTGACGCTGTGGAAGGCGGTCCACGCACACCCCGAACTGGTCTATATGTGCGACGCCACCGCCAATTACGGCATGATCGCAAGGGCCATCGCCTTTCTGAAAAACCACGATCTTGCGGGAAAAATGGTGTACGCGGAAGCGGAGTACACCCACGGCATGGAAAGAACTTTCCGTCCGCAGAAGAACATCGTGGAAGACTGGCGCGCCTCCTACTCCGCCTGCAAATACTGTACCCACGATCTGGGGCCGCTTCTGGATCTTATGGAGGAAGGCGATCTTTACGACACGGTGGCCTGCATGGGGACGGGTCGGCACTTCCCCTGCCGCTGGCAGGATCACGCCATGGTCTCCATCTACCGCACAAGGAAGAATGCCGTCGTGCGTTTTCTGGCCTCCTTCGCCCTGTACAAAAGCGGGCCCTATCACGCCGCAAGGGTCTTTACCGACAGCGGGATGATCGAACTCTACAACGAAAAGGTCCGGCTGTTCAAACCGGACTTTTCCGAATTCTGCGAAAAACCCGAGATCGTGGAGATCCCCTTCGGACATTTTCCCATGCGTTTTGCGCTGGACTTCCCCGTGGAAAAGGTCCTTGCCGCAGGCGGGGGAGGGCACGGGGGAGCGGACTTCTACGCTCTGGAAGCCTTCGCGGACGCCATTCTCAACGGAAAAAAGTCCCCCTGTCCCATCGAAAAGGGGCTGGCCATGACCTTGCCGGGGATCTTTGCGGCGGAATCCGCCAAAGAGGGCGGAGTCCTGAAAAAGATCCTCTACCCGTGGGAAGAGGAAAAATAAACCTGAAATCCAAGCGTTCCGGAGTCCGGGACGAAAAAAACATAAAGGAGCAAGAATGAGTGACGTATTGAAAACCGCCATCATCGCCTGCGGCCCCCGGGCCGTTCAGATGGGAAGGATCGTGAGTCTCCTTCCCGAATACTACAAACTTGTCGCCATGAGCGACCCCCATCCGGTCCGCCGCAAAATCGCCTCCGAAGCCTTGCCCGAGTCCAAATTTTACGAATCCACCGAGGAAATGCTGGAGAAGGAAAAACTGGACGCGGTCCTTGTGGAAACCCCTCCCGCCCAGCAGACCAAGTATACTCTCATGGCGCTGGAAAAGGGACTGCACGTGCTGGGGGAGATCCCCGCCGTGGATACCTATGAAGAGGCCGTTCTTCTCTGGAAGGCGGTCCACGCCCACCCCGAACTGGTCTACATGTGCGACGCCACCGGCAATTACGGAAG
>JAGAEF010000102.1 GCA_017613255.1 Lentisphaeria bacterium | reverse complement strand
GGAATCGTTCGTTGATCTCCCGGATCTCCAGCTCTCCGTCGATATAGGGCTGGTAGATCGTGTCAATCCGCCCGCCGCCGCGGTTGTCGCAGCCGGAGCAAAACTCGCAGTCGATCCCGCAGCTGCCCCACAGGGCCTCATGGACGATCTTGATCCGTTCCTCCCGCGTCGTATCCTTGATCAGAATCGATTTCATATCCATTCCTCCTTTTTTCTGTGTTCCTATTGTAACCGGGTCAAGGAAAAAATATTGTCTTCAAAAATGGTACTTGACAAACGGCTGATCTCCTGTTATTATTCCTACCATCCAGATAGGAATAATATGTAATGAAAACAGGAGGTCCCAACCATGAAATACGTCGACACCATCACCGATCTGATCGGCCATACCCCGCTGCTCAAGCTGAACCGTTTCGCAAAGGACAACGACCTCGGGGCGGATATCTTCGCCAAGCTCGAATACTTCAACCCCGCCGGCAGCGTCAAGGACCGGATCGCCCGGGCCATGCTGGACGACGCGGAGGCCAAGGGCCTCCTGAAGCCCGGCGCGGTCATCATCGAGCCCACCTCCGGCAACACCGGCATCGGCCTGGCCGCGGTCTCCGCCGCCAGGGGCTACCGCATCATCCTGACCATGCCCGAGACCATGAGCATCGAAAGGCGCAAGCTCGCCGCCGCCTACGGCGCGGAGATCGTGCTGACCGAGGGCGCGCAGGGGATGAAAGGGGCCATCGCCAAGGCGCTGGAACTTCAGACGCAGAATCCGGGGTCGTTCATTCCCCAGCAGTTCGAGAATCCGGCGAATCCCGCTTACCACAAGGCGCACACCGGCCCGGAGATCTGGGCGGACGCCGACGGCAAGGTGGATGCTTTCGTGGCGGGCGTGGGCACCGGCGGCACCCTTACGGGCGTGGCGGAATATCTGAAGGAGAAAAATCCCGCCGTGAAGATCTTCGCGGTGGAACCCGACACCAGTCCCGTGCTTTCCGGCGGCAAACCCGGCCCCCACAAGATCCAGGGCATCGGCGCGGGCTTCGTGCCCAAGGTGCTGAATACGGGCATCATCACGCAGATCATCCCGGTTTCCGCCGAAAACGCGGGCAAGACTGCCCGTGCGGCCGCCGCTCAGGAAGGACTGCTGGTGGGGATCAGTTCCGGTGCGGCGCTGTATGCGGCTCTGGAGCTTGCCAAAAAGCCGGAATTTGCCGGCAAACGCATCGTTGCGCTTCTCCCCGATACCGGTGAACGGTATCTTTCCACCTGGCTTTTCTCGGAATGACCCGGACACGGGAAGAGGATACGCAATCCCTCTACTCTCCGGCGGGCGCTGCTTCATCGGTCCCGCCGGAGAATTTTTATGCCGGAATCGGGGCCCTGTCGTGTTTTTTCGCCCTGCGTCCTCTTGAGACTTGCGTCCTGCAGCCTGCCCTCCCTCACAGGAGTTTTTTGCGGACTTCCTCCACTTCCTTTGCGGCGGAAGAAGCCTCCTTTTTCGTGCAGAGCGTACCGTCCCAGGTGCGGGGACGGGTCCGGACGACTTCCCCTTTGCCCAGAGCCGCGGCGAGGGAGATATCCCCCCACTTCAGGAAGCCGGGAATGGCGAGGACGAGAGAGTAGATGAGCCCGGGGAGGAACTTGACGAAGGGGCTCTTTCCGGTAAAGTCCACGGTCCTCATGTCGAAGAGGAGGGAGGCGGGGGAGTCCACCGTCTCCACCTTGCGGACATCGGCGCACAAGGCGTTGGCGAAAACGGCCGCCGCTCCGGTCTCCAGGTGCCCGGTTAGCTCGATATCCTTTGCCTTGAACTCCTTTTTCAGCATCCGCACAAGGGCAAGAAGATCATAGACCCACTCTCCCACAAGGCTTCTCCCGATCCAGAGAAGCTGCCGGTAGAACTGGTGGTGCAGGCAGATGGTATGATTGGGCTGGGCGGTCTCCCCGGTGCCGTAAAGATCCGGGAGAAGAAGAGTGGAGCCGTCCTTTGCCGCTTCGGCGATGGCTTCGTCCGTAAGGAAAGCTTTGCCTTCCGTATGGGTGAGGATCCGGAATTTGCCCGGGACCGTGCCTTTTTTCAGCAGGAAGGGGATAAGGTGATCCCCCGCTTCCAGCGCATAGCGGGTGACACCCTTGACTTCCGCATATTTGTGGAGAACGGTCTCTTCCGGGAGTTTCCGTAGCCGGAGAAGTTTTTCCAGTCCGGCAAGGGCCTCTTTCCGTTGGATGGTCTTGCGCGCCAGATACTCTTTGCGCAGTTTTTCCCCCGTCAAACGGCAGTGGGCCTGAATGGTGCGCACCTTGTCGGGTCTTTTCGACGTGTCGGGGAAGAGATAGAGTTCCTCTTCCGGCAGGGGGTCGATCCCTTCCGGTTCGGGCCGGGCGTTGCCGTTGCCTTCCCCTTTGAGGAACTGGGCGAAATGGCCCAGGACCGCCTGCCGCTGACGGTCGGTGAGTCCGTGGATCCGGTCGGCGACGCTGTAGGCGATCTTTTCCGGACACCCCAGATTCCAGTAGATCTTTTCCACCGGGTGATAGGTCTTGAGCATTTCCGAAACGCTGAAATCGTGATTGCAGTCGTACTGGGCGTTGCCTATGCGCAGGGCCCGGGGGGCGATCAGCGCGAGAATGCCGGACTCTTCCGTGAAGGTGAGCCCGTCGGGCAGAAGTTCGCAGATGCAGTTGAGACCGTAGACGTAGGAGGCGAAGGAGCCCACGCTGACGATGGGCATTGCCGCCGTGATGCGTTCATCCATGGCGCTGAGCCACATGGTCTGGTTGCCGCCTCCGGAAGCGCCGGTGGCGCCGATCTTGTCCCTGATGACGCACTTCAAGCTCAAAAGGAGATCCACGCCCCGCATGTTGTCCACGATCTGCGCACCCAGCAGGCTTTCCCCGATGCAGAAGAGACTTGCGCCCAGAAACCCGCCGTGCCCCTGCTTCACATAGCAGTCGTGGGCCCGTTCGTAGGTGCCGAAGGCGTCCACGGTGAGGCAGACGTACCCTTCCCGGACCAGCGCAAGGGACATTCTCTGGGGATTTTCGCCGAATTTTCCTTCCGGATTGTGGCCGTGCATCTGGAGGACGGCGGGGAAGGGGCCTTTCCCTTCGGGGACATAGAGAAGCCCCGTCACATAGATCCCGGGACGGCTTTGGTAGATGAGTTTGGTGATGGTGTATCCGTCTTTTTTGATCGTGCCGAACTTCTGCACGTCCAGAGGGAGTTTTCCGTCATAGCGTACGCCGGCCTTTTCCCAGATCTTCGCCCGGAGGGCTTTCTGGAATTTCTTGAGTTCCGGAAGCGTTTTTATCTCGTCCAGCTGGCAGATCTGGGCGTACCGGCCCGCCTGCCACCGGAGAAAGCGGTTCACCTGACAGAATTCGGACATGTCCAGATGGAAGATCCCCTCTCTGGGGTAGGGGGGCAGGTCGAAATTGAAGACTTTGACGTTGGAATAGGCGTTCACGGCAGGATCTCCTTTCTGCGTTGTATTTTTCGAAAGACGGTAAAAATCATTTCAGGCGTATTGTTTCCTCATGAAAATGCCCTGAGCGGGACTCGAACCCGCAAGGATTTCTCCGACAGATTTTAAGTCTGTAGAATGAACTCAAATTTAAATTTTTTTGGTGTTATGTTGTTGTAATTTGCATTTTGCCCGCTATATTACATGTCAGGAAGAGACACGAAAAGACAACAGGCACCGCGTCCCCCTGGACCATGCTATAACTTTACTGCCTCTTCAGG
>JAGAEF010000101.1 GCA_017613255.1 Lentisphaeria bacterium | reverse complement strand
GGTCAAAGGTAACGGCAACATGCACCGCCGGGGGATCGTTCCGGTCCTGTTCCAGCACGGCGGGCGGCATGGGTTTCCACCCCATGCGTACCCGGACCTGCGGCCCCATCAGGGATTCGGCAAGGATACTCTGCTCCCTGACCCGTTCCCGCAGAGGACGCACTTCTCCGCCCTTCAGAAGAACATTGCGGTAAGTTCTTGCCATGCCTGCCGGGGTCGCCTCCTCTCCCGTCAGGCGGAAATACCTGAGAACGATATTTTCGTACATTCCGGTCTCCAGAAGGAACCGGGGATAGAGATAATATCGCCCGCCCTTTACGCCGATGACCAGTTCATAGTCCAGCTTCATGCCTTCCACGACGGCAAGAAGCGCTTTTCCTTTCCCCGCGCGGGCGAAAAGGGGCATGTCGTTGTCCCGGAAGACCTCCCGGGCATCCTCCCGTTCCCGGAAGAACGTAAGACAAGTCTCCTGACAGAAGGCGACGCTGGGCATGAGGAAGAAACCCTTTTCCCCCGTCTGCGCGGTGAAAGCTTCATCGTGAAATGAGACCGTTTCCGCGTCCGCGGGAACGGCGGACCTCTCCAGCACGATCTTGCTTTCCAAAGTTTCCTGCGTCTGTATCCTTTGTGTACTGCCGTTCTTCCGTCTGATTTCGAAAAACATGTTTCCTCCCCGTCTGGTCGGCTTCTCCCGAACTCCCCGTCAAGCGCAGGAGAACCGATCCTGTTTTACTGTAGCATCTTCAATCCGTATTTCAACGTTCTCTCCCGGTGCCGTCCGGAAAAATCCGTGAAAAACCTGTGATCCTGTGACGAACGGTGTCTCCGTGGAGGGCCTGCGGCGGGAAGAAGCGAAAATTTTACCCCCGTCCGGGAAAAGCGGATTGAAAAACCCTTCCGAAGCTGTATATTAACTCCGTGCCGTTTCCAAACGTTCCTCCGGGGACGCGGAGGGGGCGGTTCGCAACAGGCAACACAAAGTGAGCAAGCGGGTCCGCAAAGGCTCGCGGAAAGGAAAAAATGAGATCGAACTTTTCGGGATGGGCAGTGCTTCTGCTCGTCGGATGTTTCGGAGCAACCCTTTGTGCGGACACCATGGTCCGCGACGCCAAGGGGACAATCATCTACCAGTACTCCAACGGGATCATGTACAAGGGGCACGCCAGAGACAACAAGAAGATCTTCAAGTATGACGGCGGGCGCAAGGAGATCTGGGACCTGAACGGCAAGCGCCTCGCCTTCTGGAAGGTTTCCGAAGACGCCCTCTATCCGGGCAACGGCGGACGCCCCATGTATGTCTATGCGGACAAGGGCGCCCATCCCGGTTCCAAAGGGGCCAAGGCGGTGATTTTCATAGACGGACGCAAGATCTATCAAGGTCACGGGCCCGGCTGTCCCCTGATCCTCTATCCCGATGCTCCCCTGCCTACGCCCGTGGCCATCTATCTGGCCCACACCGTCACCGGCGGCAAGCCTCCCGAAGCGGGGAAACTCAACGTGAATTTCGCCTCCATTCCCTACGGCTACTATCTGGGCCCCAAGGGTGAGGGCAAGATCCTCCTTTCCCTGCGGGGGAACAAGATTTTCTTCAACGACACCGCCAAAGGGACTGCCGCTTATACTTACGTCTTCAAAGGCCAGAAGTTCTACCGGGGCGAGGATACCTCCGGAGAACCCGCCTTCTGCATGGCGGACAACGGGACTTTGTACAAGGGCGGAACCAAGTCCCCGGACAAGCTGGCCATGAATTTGGTCTGGCTCAACTGCTACGCTCCCGGCAAATCCGGAACGGATGCCATCGGGACCGTGACGCCCGCCGGAAGCGATATCCTTCTGGAAGGGTACACCAAGCCCGCGCCGAGACCGAATATCGCCGGCAAGAAGGTCCTGCTTTCCTCCACGCTTCCCAACAACCGCGTGCCGCTTGCCATGCGGATCTTCCTGGTCTATCTGACCCAGCTGGATCCTGATTTCAAGGCATACTGCGGAGGACAGAAGTAAGTCGCGTTTTCGGTGGAAAAGAAGGGGCGGGAAAACCGGAAAAAGGTTTTCCCGCCCCGAATTTTTTGTCATGCCTTTTGCGGTTTTCCGCTCCGGCACGAAAAAAAGTTACTTGGCGAACTCGATGGCCATGAACAGCAGACGCCCTGCGGAAAAGCTGCCCGTAAAGGTCAGGACGCAGTCCTTGTCATCGGTGGAGTTGCCCTTGTAGATCTTGTTGTTGGCGATGGTGAAAAGGACCTTCGGCTCCACCATGTTGATGCCGTCGGAGGAGGTCTTGTAGGAGGTCACCACCTCGGCTTTGGCCTTCCTGTCATAGTTCGAGACCACGTTGCGGACCACGATGAAGCCGTCGAACACCTTGGCTTCCAGAGTATTGCCCTTGGAGGTCTTGGTTTCGAAGATGGTGGCGATGCAGTCTTCCTTTTTCAGGGAGCTGCCCTTGTAGAGCTTGTCGCCGGAGAGCCGGTAGATGCAGTTCTTCAGCGTGGCCTTGGGTTCCTTGCTCACCATGTTGCCCGGGTGATGGTAGATCTGGTTCTTTCTGGCGGCGTCGGAATAGAACTTCCCGCCCATGTAGGTGCAGAGAAGGTCCTTTGCATCCTTCGAATTTCCTTTGTAGATGTTCTCCGCGGCAAAAGCCCCGAAAGAGAGGACGGCGCACAGGGAAAGTGCAAGTGCTTTCTTCATTTGTTTCTTACTCCTTTTTTTGGTTGAAGGGAACGGTAAAATATAGCACGGAAGAAACTTTTTTCAAGCGGCAAGGGGAAGAAAGAGCCTATTTCAGGGAGACGCCCCGGTGTTTCACGCAGAAGGAGATGAACTTGCGGATGAATTTCTGATCTCCCGCGGGGTGATAGACGAACCGGATCTCCCGGGAAAAAGTTCCTTCCGTGAAAACGCCGCTGCGGAGAACCCCCGATCTTGCTTCGCTTTCCACGGCAAGGGAGGAAAGAACGGCGATGCCCGCTCCTGCCTGAAGCAGCTGTTTGAGCGCCTCCAGAGAGCCCGCCTCCGTGATCCTGTCCGGCTCGGGCTCCGGAAGACCTTTTTCCCGAAGAAAGCTCCGGAAGGCCAGGTGAGTGCTGTCTCCGAATTCGCTGATGAGGACCTTCCCGCCCTTTCGGATGTAATCCCCCAGAGAAAACCGGGTGTTTTTCACCACGCCGGGGGCAAAGACCGGAAGCAGGAGATCTTTGCAGTAGGGCTCCGAAAGAAAGTTCTCCTTCTCGCAGGGCTCCTCCGTTACGGCCAGCGCCAGCTCCCCCGAGGCCAGACGCGGAAGAAGCGTATCGAGACGGGCGATTTTGAGTCCCATGACGTAATTGGGGAAACTCCTTTCGAAGAGCGTGGTCATGCCGATGAGAAGAAAACTGCCCGCAATGAGGGTCCCGCCCAGCGTGAAAAAGTGTTTCTTCTCCTCGGCGCAGCGGACCTTCCGCAGGACCTCCGATTCCAGGGAAAAGAGCCGTTCGCACTCTTCCAGAAGCGTTTCTCCCGCGGGGGTGAGAGAAAGCGTGCGCCCGTTGCGGGAAAACAGCAGGACTTTGAGCTCCTTTTCCAGCTTGGCGATCTGCTGGGTCACATTGGGCTGAGTCATTCCCAGCAATGCCGCCGCCTCGGTGAAGTTTCCGGTGATGGCCGCCGTCCGGAAGATCCGCAGCTTTTGTTCGATCATGAGAAAATTCCTTTCTCTCTCAATATACATCAATAAGCATCACTTATCAATCTATAATGCGGAATTATTTTTCATTTTTGGAAAACGCGATATATTACTGCCGAATCCATCGAAGAAAGGAGCACGAATGAACATTCATCCCGCCATCGTCAACGCATACAAGGTTCTGGAAGGAAAAAGTCTGTGCAAAGAGGAGGCTCTGCAGATCGCCCGGGAGGTCCAGGGGGAGGATATTCCCGATCTTCTCTCGCTGGCCAACAAGGTGAGAAACAGGTTTGCTCCCTCTTTCCACACCTGTTCCATCCTCAATGCCAAATCCGGGAAATGCTCGGAAAACTGCCGTTTCTGCGCCCAGAGCGCCCACTATGACTGCCCCGGAACAGAGACCTATCCCGTCCTGCCCCCGCAGGAGGTCCTTGCCGCCGCGAAAAGCATCCATGAAAAAGGGATCCGCTTCTTCGGCTATGTCACCAGCGGGCGGGGCTGGCAAAAACCCGACGAAGAGTTCCGGAAAATTCTGGATACGCTGGATCTGCTGCACAGGGAACTCCCGGACCTGCGTTTGTGCGTCTCTCTGGGGATCCTTTCGGAAGAGTGCGTAGCTCTTCTTGCGGAACACCACGTCCACCGTTACAACATGAATATCCAGACCAACCCGGCCAGATACGGAGGACTCATCGCCACCACCCATACCATGGAAGAGAAACTGACGACCATCCGCCTCATGAAAAAGTACGGGATCACCAACTGCACCGGCGGGATCTTCGGGCTGGGGGAAAGCTGGGAGGACCGGGTGGAAATGGCGTTTTTCCTGCGGGAACTGGATGTGGAAGGTTCTCCTTTGAATATCCTTCTTCCCATTCCCGGGACCCCGCTGGAGAATCGTCCGATCATGGCTCCTGCCGACGCGGCCAAATGCTTTGCGATTTTCCGGCTCGTGAACCCTGCGAAAATGCTCAAATTCTGTGCGGGCAGGGAGACAAAAATGAAGGATTTTCAGGCGCTTCTCATGCTTTCCGGGCTCAATGCCCTCATGACGGGCGGGTATCTCACCACGCGGGGAAGAGAGATTTCCGAAGACGAAAAGTTCGCTTTTCTTCTCCGGGATTTCGCCTGATTTTCCCGGAGAAAAGCGCCGGAAAAAGGGGGAAAACGGAACGCGGAAAGCAAAAAAAGGAGAAAAAATCGAAAAGGAGCTTGACATTCCTGAAAATCCGGGTATATTAAAGGGCATCAAGTTGAATGCGGGTGTAGTTCAATGGTAGAACCTCAGCCTTCCAAGCTGATCGTGAGGGTTCGATTCCCTTCACCCGCTCCATCTGAAAGCTGGTGGGGTTGCAGAGCGGCCAAATGCAGTAGACTGTAAATCTACCGTCCCTGACTTCGGTGGTTCGAATCCACCCCCCACCACCATTTTTTTTCTCCCGATCCTGTGTCCGCGGTGTTTTTGTCCTTTTTCCCCTTTTTTGAACCGGATACAGGCCCCATGGTGTTTTCCGTCCTGTTGCGTCTAAAAGCGTAGTGGGGTGGTTTGGTTTACTTTTTGGTTTACTTTCCGGTTTACTTTTTGGTTTACTTTCCATTCCAGAAAGGAAAGCGTGGAGAGGACGTATTGCCACAGGGAAGGAAAACGGATTCGGTTTTGGATGAAGACCCCGAAAGCGCTCTGGGATTGGCTGCCGAGATTTATTGTGAAAGAACTGTCCCCTGATGCCCCGGAATTAGCGTTACGGTGTCAGGCTTGCGGAAGACGGCTGAGGGAGCTGTTCTGTCGCTCAGTCAAAGGCATGGTCGACCAAACAGT
>JAGAEF010000100.1 GCA_017613255.1 Lentisphaeria bacterium | reverse complement strand
ATATACTCTTTTTCCTCCGGAGAACAATTTCCTTTTTCCAGAAGAGAGAGGGCCCTTTCCCGGACAGAGCGGAACCCGCCGGCAAGGATCGGGGGGATGGGAGGCGCGTGATGGGCAAGATCCACAAAGAAGTTGGAACAGCAGAAAAGTCCTTCTTTTCTGGCGACGGTGAAGCGCTCCACATCCTCTTCCACAGGATCGCGGAAGGGCATTTCCTGATGGACGAGAAGCCAGACGCTTGCCGAGGAGGAGTTCCAGCCGCCGTTGCCTTCGATGCAGCTGTAGAAAGGGGAGTCTTCGAAAAAGACCGGTTGATATTTTTCGCTGATCTTTTCGTAGAGAAGCGCCCGCAGGGCAAGGGGGGAAGCCTCCGGATGGGCGGAGGAGTACTTTTCCACGAAGGCAATCGTTTCCGCCTTCCGGGCGAGCCTCGCCTCATCCTGACACTTCTGCCCGCCGTTGACGCCGAAATAGTTCCGCAGTTTGCCGTACAGAATTTTCAGATCATCTTTCATTGCTCTCTTCCTTTTTCGGGAAACTCCGCTTCATAGAGAACAAGCGTACAGTCGTTTCCGTACAGGAGACGGCCCGCGGGTTCATCCAGGGAGCAGGGCCTTGACGAGCAGAGCCGGGCGGTGGGCAGGATGCGGAAAGAAGTCATTTTCTTTCCCGCGAAACTCTTATCCCGTTTTTTCCCATCCCACAAATCCGAAAACTCTTCCGTTTTGGCAAGATACGGGGAGAGAAGGAAAGGCCTTCCCGTCATGCCCGGCACAAGATCCTTGACATATTCCCCCTCCGGCGTGGAAAAGCGGATCACGGGAGGGGGGACGCGCCACAGCAGGGAAACAAGACGGCCGAAAAGGGAATAACGGAAAGTCATACTGGCATAAAGCATACGGCCGGGCCGGTCGTCAAGGCGGATCTCCTCCCCCATGGAACAGCTTTTCTCCAGAATTTTCTTCAGCTTTTTTTCTTTGCCCGCAGGATCCCTTTTCATGAGAAGGACCTCGCCCGAATCCCCCTGAAAAATCTTCTCCGGCACGTATTTTCCGCACAGGGGAAGGACAGCGAAGTCGGAGGTCATGGGAAATCTCCTGTCCAGATTCTCGAGACGGAACAAGAGAAAATCCGTCTTCCCGGAGGCGGTGTAATCCTGATTGAGTTTCATCAGACTTTCCGTATAGGCGGAATAACTCTGCATCACCGGGCGGGGCATATAGGTGAACCCCATGCCCCGGAGGGTATCGAACTCCCCGTAGGCAAAAAGATCGCAGCTTTTTCCCCGGAAGGCGTTCTTCCCTCCGTTTTCCCCCGTGAACGGCGGCGGAGGCAGCTCCCGGAAGAGGGAACAGACCGGGCGCAGAAGCACCTTGTCCAAAATCTCTCCGCGGAGGGCAGGCAGGGGTCTTGTCATGATGTGCACGG
Source organism: Lentisphaeria bacterium (assembly GCA_017613255.1). Taxonomy (GTDB): domain Bacteria; phylum Verrucomicrobiota; class Lentisphaeria; order Victivallales; family UBA1829; genus RGIG5327. Next base: position 1,880 of record JAGAEF010000100.1, on the reverse strand, counting down.
GGATCCCCGCGGCAAGAACGAAAAGTCCCGCCCGCAGCAGAAGTTCCCCGTCGATGACTTTTTCCGGCATATTCCGGCAGAAAAGAAACGCGCTGAATACTGCCATGGAAAGCAGTCCGCCCCCCAGATGGCCTGCATCCATGCGCACCACCGCGTACTTGTAGGCCGTGAAAAGCGGCAGGGCCGCGCCGGCGGCAAAAAGAAGTTTTTCCCACAGGGAAAGGGCTTTCCCCTTCTGATAAAGCCGCCACAGGACCACTCCGAAGAGGAGAAGGGCCACCGTCAGGGAGTAATAGAACCATTTGATCGGCGCAGGGAAGAAGGCCATACTCTTGTTGAACCCGTCCATGATGGCAAAGGAGTAGAGGAAAAAGTTGCCTATCTCCCACGCCTTCTGCCCGGCAAGAAGCCAGAGTACGGGCAGGAAAAGAAGGAATGCTCCCGTAAGGAAGCACCGTTTGTGCCGCAGAAGCATTCTCGCATCCGCAAGAAGAAGGGAGACGAGGACCGCGGGGAAAAAGGTGAATTTCGTGAAAACGGACAGCGCCCCCGCCGCCGTGCAGAAGAGGGAAAAGAGAACCGTTTTCCTTTCCGGAGCTTTTCCCGCAAGGTTCAGCATCGTGAAGGGGAAGAAGAGGAGAAAAAGATCCGGCAGGGCAAGGGGGAGCGTCAGGACGGCGAAAAGGAGTCTGAAACAGAATTCTTTTTTCGTGCGGAAACGGAAGAGGTCGGCAAGAGTAAGAAGAAACACGAGATTCAACAGGGCGGAAAGCAGATAATCGACCTTGTTCATGGGGCGGAAAAGATACCCCAGCGGGCCGTAGGTGAAGATAAACTCCTTCCCGAAGAAAAAGGAGTTTTCCGACGCGTAGGAAAGGATCTTCATCCAGGTGTTGTCCAGAGAGTCCTCCCCGGGATGGAAGATCAGCATGACGGGAAGATGCCAGAGGAAGACAAGGAGAAGCAGACCGCAGAAAAGCAGTTTCCTTTGTTTCTCCGTCCACTCTTTTTCGAAAAACATCTACTTTTTCCTTCTTCCGAAAAACGCCTTGAAATACCATTTCAGGTATTTGGGCAGCCAGCGGAAGAGTTTGAAATGGGATTCCCCCGCCACCCGGTCCACCCAGGAAGTGGGCACTTCCCCCACCTTTCTCCCCTGCAGGAACGCCTTGACGACCAGTTCCAGCCCCAGTTCGAAGCCTCCGGAGCTTTCGATCACGTTTTCCTGCAGGAAACTTTTCCGGTACAGTTTGAAGCTGTTGGTGGCGTCGTGCACCGGGACTCCCGCAAGGAAGTGGAGAGAGAGCCCGGCAAGGCGGCTCAAAAGCCCCTTGAGGACAGGGCCTCCCGTCTGACTGCCCCCCTTCATATACCGGGAGCCGCAGACCACGTCGAAGGAGCCCTCCTCCGCCTTCTTTACCATTTCGTCGATGACTTCCGGAGGGTCGCACAGGTCCGCCATGGTGACCACCGCATACTTCCCCTGCGCCTGTTCCAGCCCCGTGCGGATGGCGAAAAGCACGCCCTTTCCGTAGGCATTGCGGACCTTTTTCACCTTCTCCTCTCCCAGGGACCGTTCCGCAAGGAAGGCGGCAAGGGGGGGAAGCGTGGAATCCTCCTCGAAATCGTAAACGACAAGGATCTGGCAGGGGGTCTTCACCTTCTCCAGAAGCCCCGCAAGGGTTCCGCGGATATTTTCCCCTTCGTTGTAGACGGGAAGAACGACCGTAAGAAGATTATCCGCCATGGCGCCCTCAGATGCCGCCGAGCCGGATCTGTTCCAGGATCCAAGGCATGACCTCGTCCAGAATGGCGTCCAGCGTGGTTTCCGCCTTGAATCCTAAAAGACGCTCCGCCTTTTCCACGCTGGGCACGCGCTT
>JAGAEF010000099.1 GCA_017613255.1 Lentisphaeria bacterium | reverse complement strand
TATACATGGAAACCCTCCCCTTTTCAACCTTGTCTGCCGCTTTTTGTCCCCTTTTCTTCCCCCGATCCCCTTCCACGCGCTTTTTTCGCGAAAAAAACATTCTCCCGCTTGAAATGGGACCGTTTTTTCGCTATATTTACCTGCGGAAAACCATGGAAAATGCCGAAAAAAAACGGAGCGCTGCAACATCATGGAAAACGTGAAGATCGCCCAGATCCGGGAAGTCAAACTGTGGAAGGATCCTTCCCTGGGTTCCTATCTTTCCTGCCGTCTGCACAACGACGGCAGAAAACGCCCGACCATCCTCGTCATTCCCGGCGGGGGCTACGGGTGCGTGTGCATGGATACGGAAGGCTATCCCATTGCGGAAAAATTCGAGTCTCTGGGGTTCCAGACCTTCATCCTCTTCTACCGGGTCACCCGTTACCCCGAAGCCCAGCTGGACGCCTTCCGGGCCATCCGGCTCATCCGGTGCCATGCGGAAGAGTGGGGAGCGGATCCCGACCACCTTGCCGTATGCGGCTTTTCCGCGGGGGGGCACCTTTCCGCCTGCTGCGGAACGCTTTTCCATGAGCTGGACGCAAAGGACGGAGACGAAGCGGACAAATTCTCCCAGCGCCCGGACGCCATGATCCTTTCCTATCCCGTCATCACCTTCCGCAGGACCCAGTACATCGGAACGGGCCAGCGGCTCCTGCGGGAAAAGTTCGAAGAGATGCGGGATATTCTCTCTCTGGAAAACCGGGTCCTTCCCGATACGCCCCCCGCCTATATCTGGGCCACCGCCACGGACCAGCTTGTCCCTGCGGAAAACTCTCTGCTTTTCGCAAGGGCGATGTGGGAGAGATTCCTTCCCTGCGAACTGCATATTTACCCCGACGGACCTCACGGCATGGCGGCGGGGTACGAAAGAAGGGATCTTTCGATGTGGCCGGAGCAGGCAAAGGAGTTTCTGAAGGTTTCCGCTTCCTTCCCCGTCGAAGGAGGCGTAAAGGGGAGGACGGTTGTCCTCACCTTCGACGACGCCGTCTGCAATCACCTTTCGACGGTGGCGCCGCTTTTGAAGGAGTACGGATTCGGGGCCACCTTCTTCCCCTGCTTCTTTTCGGAAGAGTGGAGAAAAGCCAACGGGAAATCCCTCCTCACCCCCCGGGAGATCCGGGAGATTTCCGATATGGGTTTCGAGATCGGCAATCACACCTTCTCCCACCCCGGCATGGCCAAACTCCCCCCGGAGGAGGCGGAAAAGGAGATCACCGAACTGAATGAAATTCTTGCTTCCCAGGGGATCCCCGCCCCGGAAAGTTTCGCCTATCCGGGAGGCCCTTATGCGGAAAACATCGTTCCCCTCCTGAAAAAGCACGGGATCAAGCTGGCCCGCACCACGGAAAGACGGGTCTGGGAGCCCGGAAAAGACGACCCCATGAGAATCCCGGCCTTTCCGCTGGTGGAACATCTCAACGGGAGACTCAACTTTTACGAAGCGCTGGCCAAATGCACGGAAAACAACGCCGCCGTCTTCGTCTTCCACGGCATCCCGGAGATCGTCCACGCCCACTGCAACGTAACGGAAAAGACCTTCCGGTATATGCTGGACTATCTGAAGGAGAATGACTTTCAGGTCCTCTCCCTCAGGGATTACGCACACAAAACCATCCAAGGATAAAAGGAGTTCGACATGGGAAAACTGCTTGACCCCAACCCCGATTTTTACGAGATCCGCAAGGAATACCCTTCCGTGTTCCGGAAAACCTCTTACGGCTGCTTCGCCGGATTCGAAAAGGCCGCCTTCGGCAACGTGGAGATCGAAATCGACGCGGAAGAGGACGAAGAGGCCACACTCCTTCTGGGAGAAATGTACGACCCCTTCTACGAAAGGATCCACCGCCGCCCCCTGCGGAACGTGCGCAATATGACCATCACGATCCCCGTGAAGAAGGGAAAGAGGACCTACACCCCCGTCATCCCCTCCTGGACGGGACGCCTCAAGTCCCCCACGGGATGGGAGATCGCCCCCTTCCGTTACGCGGAACTCACCTGCAAGGGGAAGGTCTCTCCCTGCGGGATCGCCCGCAACAGCGTCTTCGGCAGGATCCCGGAAAACGCCTCCCTCTTCCGCTGTTCCAACCCCATGCTGGAAAGGGTGTGGGAGTTCTGCAAATACTCTCTGCGCGCCACCACGCTTTTCGGCTGCTTCATCGACGGGGAACGGGAACGGCTCCCCTATGAGGCGGACGCCTTCGTGACGGCCTTGAGCTACTATGCGGTCTCCCCGGACTTCGACATCGTGCGCAGGACCATCGACTATCTCATGGAAAACCCCACCTGGCCCACGGAATACATCCTTCTCATGCCCATCCTCGCCAGGGACTATCTCCTCTACACGGGGGACGCGGAAACGGTGAAGAACTGGTTCCCCCTCCTGAAGGAAAAACTCCTTATCCCCTTCACCTTCGAAGGAGTCCTCATCGACATGCGCCGGGCCCACAGCACCTGGAGCGACGAGGAGATCATGAAGCTGACCCATCTGGACGCCCACTGCGCCCACTGGATGCGGGACATCGTGGACTGGCCGCCGGACGAACGGGATCACTACAATTTCGGCGACGTGGTCACGCCTCCGGATCAGGCGTGGCGGAAGGGGGCGGCCATGCACGGCGTGGAGATCGCGCCCCCCAGCTTCGTTCCCAACGCCTTTCAGGCGGCCGCAAACGATTCCTATGCCTTCCTTGCGGAGTTCTTCGGATACAGGGAGGAGGCCGCATTCCACCGGGACCGGGCGGAAAAGATCCGTACAGAACTGCGCAAGACCATGCACAGCACCCATGAACCCTTCGGACTCTTCGTGGACCATCCGGGCTGTTACGGAGGTGCCTGCATGACCGACGCCGTTTCCCTGTGGGCGAAGATCGCCGAAGAGGAGAACCGCGCCCTCATCGCCGACCGCCTCGCCAGACGGGGGATGCGGTGCAGCGTCTACGGGGCCTCCTATCTTCTGGAGGATCTTTTCGACAACGATCTCCCCGGAGAGGCCCTGAAACTCATGGCCGAGACCTCCGGCTACCGTTCCTGGGCGACCATGCTCAATCAGGGCGCCACCATCACCAAGGAGGCGTGGGACGATTCCAAGGAGGGGCTGGACTGGAACCACTCCTGGGCGGCGGTTCCCCTGCATGCCGTTTCCAGAGGACTTTTCGGCATCCGGCCCGCCGAGCCCGGATTCGCCTCCTTCACCGTCCGTCCCCAGCTTGCGTTTCTGGAATATGCGCAAGGGGAACAGCCCACGGTCAAGGGCCCCGTCCGGCTGGAGATCCGCCGCAGGAAGGCCATGGAAGAGGAAGCGGAAATGGTCCTCGAGGTCCCGGAAGGGACGAAGGCATTGGTGTCCTTCGGCGAAACCGAACTGGAGGCCGGACCGGGAAAGCATCTGGTGAAAGGAAAACTCCCGCTGGAATGACGAAACAAGCTTGCATTTTCGCCGTTATGCCGCTATAGTAAAGGAATGTTCCCGCAAAAACAACACAAATAAAGGAAGAAAAAATGAAAAAGACGCTCTTTGCCGCCGCAATTTTCGCCGCCGCCATGGCAACTTCCGCCCTTTTCGGCGCGGAAACCAAAAAGATCCCCATTCTCTGGAAAGCCAAAACCGAGGAACCCGCCAAGTTCCAGATCGTGGCCTTCGGATTTCTGGATGACAAGGAAGACGTGATCTTCGCCTTCCAGATCAAGGACGTGGCCGAACTCATGAAGCTGGATTCCCATCTCTCCCAGTATTACAATCTGGACAACGACATAAAAACCGGACGCTTCCCCAGGAATCTGGGGGTTGATCTGCAGATCAACGGCAGGATCCGGGAAGGCGACAATTTCGCACCCATCAAGTGGAATACGGAAAACAAGAGCACCAATCTCAAGACCGTCAAGGGCGACAAGGCCTTCGTGCGGAACGGGGACGTGATCTTCTACATTCTCTCCAAGGAAGCTCTTGGCGAACTCAAGTTCAAGCCCCAGTTCAGGGTCAATGCCTCCTTCTATGTGAAGAACCTGAAAACGCCCCCCAAGGGCATCCCCGGCCACGTTCCGGTGGATACGACCAAACCTCTGGGCGAATTCGAAATGCCCGAACCCAAATAAGCAGGACAAAACGGTCTTCTTTCACGGATCCCGGAAGAGTTTTTTCCGGGATCCTTTTTTTTCGGAAAGAAAATGTCAGGAATACTTCTTCTTTCCGGAAAAGCGCCGATTTTTCAGGGAGGAAAAGTCCTTTTTCGCCGGGGAAAGATTCAGGGTAAGCGGGCCTTTGCATCCCTCCGCAAGGAAGTCCAGACCTTTTTCCGTGAGCCCCAGACAGGGGTAGCGGCTGTCCCCCACGGTCTGGAGAAACCCTTCCTCTTCCAGCGCGGCAATGAAAAGAAGCACGCCGTCCTGTTTGAGGGAGGAGAGGATCCCGAAACAGGCGTTCCGGGCGTAGCCAGCCTTCACCAGATCCGCCGAGCGCTTGCCCGCAAGGATCTGACTGATCCTGCCCCGCCCCAGTCTCCCCCGGAAAGCCCTCACGGCAAGCAGGATCACGTGACAGCTGTCCAGCTCCTCCTGGGAAAGGACCTTCCTTCCGGAAGTAACGGAAAGCTCCCTTGCGCAATGGTCGCAGCAGCCGCATTTCCAGTTGGGATCGTCTCCGAAATAGGCGATAAGATACGCCTGACTGCAGGTGCGGCAGGAGGCGTAGGAGATCATATCCTCCAGCCTTGCGGTCTCCTGCTGATATTTCCGCCGGAAGGGGGCAAAATCCAGATGCAGGGGTTCTTCGGGATCCAGCAGCTCCAGCGTGCGCCCCCGGAAGGGGAGAGAATACTGTACACAGCTCCCCTGAAGAGCGTTCAGGACCCTTTTCAGCTGTTCCGCGGAAAGGGAGACCGTCGAAGAGAGTTCCGCAAGGGAATACTGATCCTCCAGAAACGCTTTTCTGCCGTACTTTTTCAGGAAGCGGCTCACGAAACGGCTCCTCTGGGTGGCCTCCATGCCGTGCTGAAGCAGAAGAGCCTTTTCCTCCCCCAGAAGGCGCAAGGTCACCAAAGGATCGCTTTCGTAGGTGCGGGAGAGCTTTCCGCACTGCTCCAATACGCCCAGAGCCGCGGAGACGATCCCGTCGTTGGGCACATCCGCAAGCCGTTCCCGGATCTGGCCGCAGCTGAGGCGGATGACGGGAGAAGCGCTTCTTCTGTATTCGCTCCGCAAAACCTCATGGACCTGACGGACGGTCCTTTCGGAAGGGTTGTTCATGTCGAGGAGATATTCCTGCGTGTAGCGGTCCGCGTAGCTGAACAATAAGATGCACTCCGCCCTCTCTCCGTCCCGGCCCGCTCTGCCCGCCTCCTGATAGTAGGCTTCGATGGAGCCGGGGATGTTGTAGTGGATCACCCTCCGCACGTCGGGCCGGTCGATCCCCATGCCGAAGGCGTTGGTGGCGGCAAGCACGGGGGCCTCTTCGTTCATGAAACGCTCCTGCGCTTCCGTGCGCTGGATGTCGGTCATGCCGCCGTGGTAGGCTATACAGCCGAATTCCGATTCCAGAAGCTCCACATTTTTCCTTGTGGAAGCATAGATGATGGTGGGCTTTTTTTCCTTGAGAAGACCGGCAAGGAAACGGTTTTTCTCCGCCGTGCCGGAAAGCTCTTTGACGGAAAAGGCCAGATTCGGCCTCTGGAAGCCTGCCGCGTACAGCGTCATATCCTTTCTGCCCAGCTGGGAAAGAATGTCCTCCCGCACGATTTTCGTTGCCGTGGCGGTGAAGGCACAGACCTGGGGGATATTGTACTGCCTCAAGATCTCCCCCAGTTTCAGATAAGAAGTGCGGAAATCGTGGCCCCACTGGCTGATGCAGTGGGCTTCGTCCACAATGAGGATCTCCGGAACGTTTCCGGCAAGGAAGGAACGGAAGGAGGGGGTCTGGAACCGTTCCGGCGCCACATACAGGATCTTCACCTCTCCGGAGGAAACTTTCCGCAGGATCTCGAACTGTTCCGCCATGGGAACGCTGGTATTGATATACTCCGCAGTGATCCCCTTTTCCCGCAGGGAGTCCACCTGGTCCTTCATCAGGGAAATGAGGGGGGAGACCACGATTCCGAAGGTCTTTTTCATCAAAATGGGCAGCTGGTAGCAGAGGGATTTGCCCGCGCCCGTGGGCATGACCACGCACAGATCCTTCCCCGCGACGATGGCGGAAACGATCTCCTCCTGATGGTCCAGAAAGGTTCTGAAATGGAAATACTGCTGTAGAGTCCGGTAAATTTCTGCGTTCATGGGGGATAATATAGCACGAAAAGAGGAAATGGAAAGAGTTTTTTTCAATTTTTTCCCGGTGAAGGGATGCAAAAAAGGCAAAAAGGTGATACATTATTCTTTCAGGAAGATTGTCCCGGAGGAAAAAAGCCGGGACGGGAAAGGAGACATGAAAAACTTCGCAGAACTTTTCCTTGCGTGGAAATACTTCAAGCCCAAACGCAGCGCCGTTTCCGTCATCACGCTCATTTCCGTGGTGGGGGTGGCTCTGGGGGTGGCCGTCCTCATCGTGGTGCTGGCCGTCATGACCGGATTTTCCGACAAGATGAGGGAGAAACTTCTGGACACCACCTCCCATGCCCAGATCCATCCCGTAAGCAACAGCATGGCCATCAGCAACGTGGAGGAGATCTGCTCCATCGTGAACAGGGCGGGAGGCAGCGCCCTGCCCATCACCATTTCCGCCGTTCTTCTCC
>JAGAEF010000098.1 GCA_017613255.1 Lentisphaeria bacterium | reverse complement strand
TTCGAGGGGGGAGAGACAAACGCGCTCGCGCTTTTTTCTCTCCCCCTGGCCCCCCCTCTCATTTTCACGCAGAAGCGTTAGGGGCTGGGTAGGTCCGGTACAGAAGGGTCGTGCGGCTGGGTAGTTTCCCGTTTATTGCGCCATTTTCCGGCAGAAAAGCTCGCCGGAAAATGGCTTAGTGCTCGCTCCCGGCTCATCCGCCCACAAATGCTTGTGGGCGTCCGCTAGGCGTATGCCCAGCGGTTCATTCGCCTCCCGCTGCGCGCTCGGCACATTGTGCCTCGCCTGCCATCCGATCCGGCGTTGTGGTGCAATGCGGGGATATTCGTTGCCCGGCCAATGTCGCGTTATGGTTCCGGGCAGTGCCAGGCCGGTGCTGAGTCGCAGTGCCGTGGGACAGTATTCATGGGATTCCCAGCATTCCCAGCCCCGGCTGGAAACATCCGCCGTGTTTTTTCGCTCTGCGTCCCCCTCTTGAGACTTTTTCCATCACTCCCGGGGAGAAACGAAAATATCGTCCATTTCGACGACCGCGTTTTTGGCGTTGGGCCAGAACATCAGGACCTGTTCCTCATCCTTGTCGCCGGGGCGGTCCACCACGAAGGAGTAATTCTTCCAGTGTTCGGAATCCACTTCCAGTGTCTTGAGTCTGGTGGTGGCGATATTCTTCTTGAATCCTTTGGTGTAGCGGAGCATGCAGATCCAGAGAGTCCCCTTGCCCCGGAGACGCATGCTCATGGCGATCTTCGGGCTTCTCAAGCCGCAGTTGCTGGCAATATAGCCGCCGGAAAGACGCACATAATAGTTGTCCTTGCTGCCCGGATGCAGGAGATAATCGTATTCCCCGGTATAGGAGGAGGAAAGAGACCAGTTGCGGGGCAGTTTCCTGCTTTTCGCCTTCGTCCAGTTCTTGTGGACCTGTCTCTTTTCGTCCACCTCGTTGAAGGAGCCGTTCTTCCACAGTCTTGTATCCATTTCCTGCCGGTTTCCGGCCGTGACGTTCCGGGGAGTTGCAAAGGAGATGGGATGGAAGACTTCCACGTTGTGGGGATACCCCATGCTCCAGGTGGAAATTTCGCTCATCCTCTTTTCTCCTTCCTTCCACACTCTGTGGCGCATCACGTTCATGCGGAGCACGGTCCCCGGGGAAAAAACGCTTCCCGTAATGCTCTTTGCGGGGATCTTTGCCTCGAGGAACCATCTGTCCTTCCCCTTGGAAGTCTTCACTTCGACTGAAGAATCCCATTTGGAGCTGAACTGGGGATTGGCGAGCCCGTCGCAGACCGCGCCGTCGGAATTGATGATGATCTGGAAATAGGAGCCTCCCAGAATGGGATCGTTGAGGAAGAGTTCCACGCCGTTGTCTTCCCAGACTCCGCCGTCATGTTTTCTTCCGGGAAGGCAGCACACCTTGTCCGGCGCCGGCTCCAGGCACTCCACGCCCACATAGAGATTCTCCTTGTCGTAGGCGAGCTTCACGGCGGTCTGACACTCCGCTTCCTTGCCGTCCACGGCGCGGAAACGGGTGGTGACGTCGGCATTCTTCCAGTCCTTTTCCTCCAGCCTGCCGTCGATTTCGATCTTGCCCATGAGGGGATAGAGCTTGATCTCCCGGTAGTTCTTGACATACTCGTTGTAGGCCTTCACCCAGGTGACTTCGAAGAACTCCCGGTCCCGCTTCACATGGGCCAAAGCCCGTTTGTCCGGGTCTTCCGAGGCGGCCTTTTCCGCGCTGTCCAGCAGCTTGTAAAGTTTCTCCTTCGCGCCGGGAACATCCAGGAATTTCCCCACGGGAACGCTGTGGCCGTATCCCCAGCAGCCGCCCGCATTCATGTAAAGGTCGGTGAGGGTCTTGCGGAACTCCCGCATCCCGCCTTCCCAGCCTTTGCCGTAGTAGAGAGAGTTGATCTCCTCATAGAGTTTGTCGTAATCGTTTCCGATATCCCAGTGGAAGGCGGCGGCAAGATAGACGGCCTGCCACATCATGTACCAGTTGTTGAGGGTGCGGTAGGTCTTGTACCGCTTGCCGTACTCTCCGTCGGGGCAGCAGATCTCCGTGCAGGTCCCGGTATAGTTGGGCATGTTCTTCTTGTAGTACTTGAGCACGTCGATCCAGGGTTTTTCGTTGGGCAGGAAATTATACCCGGCATAACTGAGTTCGTCGTAGGAGTAGAAGGGGACTCCCTTCTCGTTCCACTCCTTGTTGTACTCATAGTACCATTGGTTGGTGGGGCAGTCCTTGTCGTCCAGCGCGTGCTTCCAGCACCGTCTGTGATTGGAGATCATCACCTGTTCCACTCTTTTGTCCGGCTGGAGGACCTTGGGGGCCCGGGAGTAGTTCTGATAGCTCCAGCCTTCGAAAAGGATGTCCGGAGCCTCCTTTTTCACCAGATCCACCACGGCGTTGGCAAAGGTCCAGTACCGTGTGGAAAGATATCCCTTCTCCTTTTCCTCGGGAGGATCGATCTTCAGGCAGTTCTCGCACTGGCACCACTGGGTGAAATCGTTGTTGCCGAAGGAGATGATGCAGGGCTTGGGAGCATCCTTGTAAAGGTCGATGATGCTCCGGGCCACTCTCCGGATGACCTCAGGGTGCGTGGTGCAGGGCTGGGGCTGGCCCCCTCCGTGCCGGGTGATGACCCGCTTCCCGTGGATGAGCGGAAAATATTCCGGATGCTCGGCAAAAAGTTTTTCCGGTGTGGTCTTGTTTTTCCCCGTGCCCAGAAGGAGGGGTGTGAAGCAGTGACCGCCGAGAGTGCTCCGGATCCCGCGTTCCACGCGGATGGGGCCGATCCTCTTGTCGGTGATCTTGGAGGCCGCCTGCCGGAACCGCATGAAATTGCGCGCGCTCCACTCGATGGTATCCGGGATCTTGCTGTACCAGTTCATGCAGACAAGAGAGAAATTGCGGTTCTTGAAATCCGGATTCTTGATCCTCACCCCTTCCGGGACGGCAATGGTGGACTTGATCTTGAAATACTCTCCGTCGCTTCCGGGAACGAGCCAGCGGATCCCGCCGTATCTCTGA
>JAGAEF010000097.1 GCA_017613255.1 Lentisphaeria bacterium | reverse complement strand
TCAGTTTTGCCGAAGGGATCACCTCCCTTGCCGTGGAATGTACCGCAACGGGAAGCGATCCGGGCATTGCGCTCAAACTGGATGCGTGCCCCGAAACCGACGGGAACTGGAAGTATTCCGGCGAGGAAAAGAAGGACTGGACGCTTCTTGCCTTCGACGACAACGACTGGAAGGTGATGGGCAAAGGTGCTCCCCTCTTCTGGGAAAAGGGAGAAAAAAAGCTCTTCTTCCGCCAGAAGGTGCTGTACAACCGTTCCCATGACGGCCCCGACCGCTGCCTCAATCCTCTGGTGCGGGAGTGGGGCTTTTCTCCGGACTCCACGGAGCCCTTCTTCCTTTCCCTGTATCCCCCCGTCAAAGGGATGAAAGGAGAGTATGAATTCACTCTGGAACTGCCGGAAGGATTCCGCCTGCTGGACATGAAGCACAACTGCGTCATGGGCTGGTGGGGCAACAAGATCAAGATGAACTGCGTGCCCGTTTCCGTCACGGAAAAGGCGATCGAGGCGGACGGGAAAAAGTACACCCGCTACACGCTGAAATACGCCGCGGACGACGTGAGCGAACTTCACACCTATCCCACCATCCTGCCCGTGAAGCTGGATTCCTCCAGAAAGACCGGGGAGAAACTCGTTTTCCGCTACCGCAGAAAACAGGCCGGGAACTTTACGGAACTCACCCAGACTCTCCCCGTGGCCGTTCTTCCTCCCATCAACGGGAGAATGCCCAAGGATTTCATGGTCTCCATGTACTGCTCCCGTCCCTATTTCGGCGCCAGCGTTTCCGACGAAGCGCTCAAGGAACTCATGAAGACCGCCTTCAGGAGCGGACTGAGCACCTGGATCATGCAGCCCGGAAAGAACGAGTATTTCAAACTCTTTACGAAACTCATTTCCGATGCCGGCGGCAAACAGATCGCCCATTTCCGCAACTTCCCCGCCTGGAGAGGAAGTCTGGCATACGGAAAACTGCGGACCTTTGTGGAAAAAACCCCCGGAGCGCGGGCCAGATACTTCAACGACTTCCCCGCCAACGTGTATCACAGCACGGACCTGAAGACGCTGAAGAAGAACTGGACCGCCGCTGCCATGTACTGCCCCACCTATGTGACCACCAAGGGGAAAGAGGAGTTCGTGAAGAAGCTCTCCGAGGACCTCACCAACTACTTCGCGTGCTTCGACGGCAAACTTTCCTGCTACTGGGTCAACTGGGAGTCGGAGCCCTGGCAGGCGTCAAACGCCTATCTGCACGCCAAGACCGGACTGGGCAGCTACTGCTTCTGCGACGACTGCAAGAAGGCCTTCTACAAGAGCGCGGGGCTGCCGGAAAACAGCAATTTGAGCGACGAAAAGATCTACAAGGACTACTATGAGGAGTGGAAACTGCACCGCTACAAACTGGACGGCGCCGTTCAGGGCCTCATCCGGGAAGCATGCAACCGCATCGGGCTCAAGTATATGGTGTACTCCTGGGTGGTCCAGGAACCCTTCTGGCTTGCCTGCAAGGGAAGGATCGATTACGCCTTCCCCGGCTGTCCCGGCAACGCGCCTGCGAACTCCTCCAATCAGGAGTATCTGGACAAGGCCATGACCTTCTTCCGGGAAAAAGTGGGACTTGAAAGAGTCCTTGCCCAGAGATTCTCCTTCTTCGGCACCTACTACTCCGTGAGAGGGCCGGGGGGAAATCTCAAGTACACCGTCATGTCTCCCGACGGCTACATCGATGCCAAGAGCTGGAAGAGCCAGCTCATCCGCATCGGGGCCGCCATGCACGGCGGATGCGATTTCCAGAGTTCTCTGGAGTGCGTGGCGGGCATGATGTACTGGATCGGGGAAGCCACGAGAGCCATCACCGAATTCGAAGACTTTTTCTACAGCGGCCAAAGGAAGGACAATATCGCCTCCTCCCCGAACATCAAGTACCCCAATCTTCTCGTGCTGACCAAAGGGAAAGAGCGCCTTGTCCTGCTTTTCAACGAAGGAACGAAAAGTCAGGAAGTGGAACTCTACAACCTGAGGCTTCCTCCGGGACAGACGGCAAGGATCTGGAATACGGATAAGGTCGTAAAGGATCCTTCCACCATGAAAGTCGTCATTCCGGAAAACGACGTGGTTCTCATTCACATCAAATAATAACAGGAAAGGAAAAGAAAAATGAAAGAGACAGGTTCTCTCCGTCGGGAAAAGAGTTTCACTCTGATCGAACTGCTGGTGGTGGTGGCCATCATCGCCATCCTTGCGGGTATGCTGCTTCCCGCACTGGCAAAGGCAAGGAACACGGCAAGGGATATAAGCTGCACCAACAACCTGAAACAGCTGGGTCTGGTGACACAGATGTATATCAGCGACCAGAAAGAATTTCTGCCGCCCCTCTGGGATGCGGTTATTTCCTGCTCCTGGCCGGAAAGGTTTGCCAGGAACGGCTACATCAAGTGGAGACTTCAGGACTCCACCGCCGGGAAAAAGGTCCTCAAGGACGGCAAGTGGATGTACTGCCCCTCCTATACGCCCACGGGGATGATCGTGGACGGATCCCCCACAAGGTATATCGACACCTACGGACGCAACGATTACTGCCAGACCAGCTTCAAACTGCTGAAGAATCCCAGCACCCACAACTATTACGGGGACACCATCACCACCCAAAGCGGAACCACTTTCCTCAATCAGGTGTACGCCTATCAGCGCTCCGGAAACTTCTGGAAGTTCCATATGCGCCATAACAAAAAGACCAACTGCTGGTTCGGCGACGGTCATGTGACCCCCCAGAATCGGATGGAGATCGCCAAGTGGGATGAAAGCCCCCTGCGGGAAACCTACCTTGTGAAGGACGCCACGAAACACTTTACGAACCTCTATTTCATCATTCCCAACCGTTGAAAAAAGCATCATAAAACCAAGGAGCAAAATCATGAAGATCACCAAACTGTTCGTTGCCGCCGCCATTACCGCTTTCGCCGTCACCGCCTTCGCCGCGGAAAAAGTTCTGGACATCAACGGAGCCTTCAAGGGCGCCCCCATCCCCACCGGCTGGGCCCAGAACAAGCCCAACTCCTGGGATGCGGAAGGCAAATTCGAGATCAAGCAGATCCCCGACATCGAAAAGACGTTTGTCTCCTTCGAGTCCGCCTCCAAAAAGATGCACCTTTACACGAGGACCGGAATAAAGGTCTCCAAAGGGGACGTCATCACCGTCAAATTCATGGCCAGAGGCAAAGGCAACGGCGTGGTGGGAATGTACAACTATCCCATGGGAACCCTCACCCCCAAGGGCTTCAAAGTCTCCGAGGACTGGACGGAGATCACTGAAAAATTCGTGATTCCTTCCGACCGGATCAAGGAAGTCCGGCTGGTCATCGGGCTCCAGAGCGGCGGAAAAGTGGAGATCATGGATCTTTCCGCCAAGCAGACCACTGCGGAAAAGAAGTAAGTTTTCCAAGGAATAGCGTGTCATGGAAAAGATCTCTTCCCTTGTGAAACGGCAGGACTGGATCACCTCTCAAGGCGGAAGAGACTGGCGGGACGGTCTTCTTCTGGGAAACGGGAACCTTGCCGCCGTGGCCTATGCGCCGGGCCATCTGGAATACGTCATCAACAAGGTGGACGTGTTCGATCCCACGCAGGAGGAGGGGATGCTGAAAAAGATCATCCCCCACGAGGAGTTCCTGAAACGCATCCGCCGCATGGAGCCCAAAAACACGCTTTTCCTCAACAAGCTGGAAGATGCGCCGTTAAAGCGCAAGCGCCACAGGGATACCCTGAGCTGCGCCGTCCTCCGGCTGAGTTCCTGGTACGGGATCGGCTGGAGCGCGCCTCCCGTACCCGTCACGAAACGGAAACTTTCTTTGTATGACGGCGTTCTGGAAGAGGAGATGGATTCCCACAATCTGCATCTTCGGGTAAAAATGTTCATCCCCCGGGGCCGGGAAGTCATCGCCATGAGGCTTTCCGGCACCTCCGGAAACGGCCCCCTCCCCCACATCCTGGAACTGGTCCGGCCTTCCGACGACCGGTTGAGAGCGCCCGTCTGGCATACGGAAAAGGAAAATTTTCTTGCCTTCACACAGGCGCTTCCGGGAAACAGGATTTTTTACACCATTGCCGTTTGCTTCCTCCCCCGGGAGGGACAATCCCCCCGTTCCGCCGCCGGGAAAGACCGCTGCGGCGTTCTGGAACAGACGGGGGACGTGGATCTCTTCCTTGCCGTCAAGACGGGGAAGGATGCCGACAGGACCTATTGCGAAGCCGTGAAGGAGCTGGAGGAGGCAAAAAAGCTCACCTTCGAGAGTCTGGAAAAGGCAAACAAGGCGTGGTGGCACGCCTACTGGAACAAGGGCGCTTTTGCCTCCTTCGGCAAGTATGCCGATCTGCAGAAATATTACACCTTCAGTCTGTACGAGATCGCCTGCGCCTACGGCAAGGCCCCCATGCCCGGACTCAACGGCATGGCCTACGGCCCCCTTACGGAACGGGTGCCGGGGGTGGGCTGTCAGGGGTATGCCCACGATCAGAATGCCCAGATCTCCGCGCTGGGGTGCATTCCCGCCAATCATGCGGAACTCATCCATGCCTTTGCCGACACCTATCTCAACGCCGCAAAGGTACTGAAGAAAAATACGAAAAAGACCTTCGGGTGCGACGGGATCTATATACCTCTTTCCGCCAACCAGCTGGGCAGGGAGTGCCCCACCAGATCCTACCGCTACACGCTCTGCGGAAGCGCCTACACGGGCATGGTGCTGTGCTATGCGTGGAACTATACGCGTGACAAAACCCTTCTGCGGGAAAAACTCTATCCCCTCCTCCGGGAATTCGTCATTTTCTATTCCCGCATCATGCACAAGGGGAAAGACGGGAAATACCATCTGGACTGGAGCGTCCCCCCGGAGATCTTCTCTCTGACAAGGGACGAGCTTTCCACGCTTGCGCTCTTCAAACTCTGTCTGGAAACCGCCATCGAAGCCTCCAGGATCCTGGGGGAGGACGAAAAACTCCGCCCGCAATGGGAAGAGCTTTTGTTGAACTATCCCCCCATGCCCAAACGGCCCGACGGCGCCTACTGGTGCGGCCCCGACATCCCGCTGAACCACTTTTTCTACGGCGGACACACCCTCTATCCCTTCTTCCCCGCCGCCATCGAAAACGACCTTTCCGCGGCGAAGAAAACGTTGAAATTCATCGAGGAAGAGGCCGTAGAACGCTCCTTTGCGGACTGGAACGACAACTTCCACATGAACCACGACTGGAGCGTATTCATCACCACGGCGGCCAACTTGCGGGCCGGGAACCGGGAAAAGGGCTGGAAAGGAGTCCATCGCTTTCTGGAACTTTTCGGAAAGGAGAACGGGCTTTTTTCCCACGATCCCATCCTCATCGGTCCGGTGAGGGAAAGCGAGGAAAACGAGAAGAGAAACGCGTTCCGGCTCTACAGGAACCAGATCGACGCGGAAAGGAAACCCCTTCACAAGGATGACCCCAACATCTCCCACGTCTCCTGCGTCACGGAAAACCCCGATGCCAAGAGACTGGCCCCCGCCGTGCTGGAGGGCAACTCCGCCTATCTCTTCCTTGCCTCCGAGACGCTTCTGCAAAGTCATGGAAGCGTGATCCGCCTCTTCCCCGGCGTGCCGGAAGATTTCACGGGGGAATTCGTTTCCTTCCTTGCGCAGGGCGGCTTTCAGGTGGATGCGAAAATGCACGAGGGGAAGATCCTGTACGCAAAGATCCGTTCCCTGCAGGGCGGCTCTTTTGCTCTGGCGAATCTTGACGGAAAAACCTTTTCCCTGAAGAAGGGGGAAGTTCTCGAAATAACCGAATCTCTGAAAAGGATCTGAAATGAGAATCATCGACGCACACAACCACCCGGACTGGCTGGGCCACGATTTCGCCCGCACGCTGGCAAACATGGACGAATACGGGATCCAGCGCACCTGGCTCCTTTCCCATATCTGCCCCCGGAACGAACACCATGAAACCTATTTCGACAATATGTGCGGAGCCGTGCTGGGAATGACCGACGGCCCCACCCCCTTCGCCCGGTGTCTTTCCTATGCCGAGCGGGCCCCGGAACGGTTCATTCTGGGCTATGCCCCCGACCCCCGGGACCGGGAGGCCTGCCGGCTTCTCCTTGCCGCCAACAAGATCTACGGGGCGAAGATCTGCGGGGAAGTGAAGATCCGCACCATGTACGACTCCCCCGACTGCCTGCGGCTCTTCCGTCTGGCGGGCGAGCTCAAGATGTCGGTGGTCATGCACTTCGACTACGACCGGCAGACCACCTACAAAGACCCCTGGACGGAGTGGTACGGCGGGACCATCCATACGCTGGAAAGGGTGCTGCAGGCGTGTCCGGAAACCACATTTCTGGGCCACGCGCCGGGCTTCTGGATCCATATTTCCAACGACGATCTCTGGAAGACCAACTCCTATCCCAACGTGGAAAAGGACAAGATCGTTCCCGGCGGGGAGGTCGTACGGCTTCTGCGGACCTACCCCAATTTGTGCTGCGACATTTCCGCAGGCTCCGGCAGGATGGCCCTTTCCCGGGACAAACAGTTCTCCAAGGAGCTCCTCATCGAGTTTCAGGACCGTTTCCTGTACGCAAGAGACTGTTTCGACAACCTTCATCAGGAGCTTCTGCACTCTCTGGATCTGCCGGAAACGGTTCTGGAAAAGATCCTGGGCGGCAATGCGCAAAGACTGGTTCCCGTAAACTGAATACGACAGGAGAAATCATGAGCAGCAAACTTGCGATCCTGGGCGGAACGCCCGTCATCGATCATTGTCCGGAAAAACTCATCCACTGGCCCATCGTCAACGACGAGATGCGTCAGGCGGTCCTGAAGGTTCTGGAAGACGGCAACATGTCCGGAAGCGATATTTCCAGGAAATTCGAGGAAGAGTTCGCCAAGTGGCACGGCAGGAAGTACGCCCTTGCCCACAACACGGGGACCAACGCCCTCATCGCCGGCTTCTACGGTCTGGGGATCGGGCCGGGAGACGAAGTGGTGTGCACCGCCCTCACCTACTGGGCAAGCTGTCTGGGAGTCATCCATCTGGGGGGAAGCGTGGTCTTCTGCGACGTGGATCCCGTTACGCTCCAGATGGATCCGGCCAGTCTGGAAGCACATATCACCCCCCGCACCAAGGCCATCGTGGTGGTCCACTACAAAGCCTATCCCTGCGATATGGACAGAATCATGGCCATAGCGAAGAAACACCACCTCAAGGTCATGGAGGATGTTTCCCACGCGCAGGGCGGGCACTACAAGGGAAAGATGCTGGGCACTTTCGGAGACGTGGCCGCCATGTCGCTCATGTCCGGGAAATCCTTCGCCATCGGGGAAGGCGGAATGCTCCTCACCGACGACAGAGAGATCTTCCGCAGGGCCGTGCGCTTCGGCCATTACGACAGGATCCCCTCCTGCTTCGCCAAGGAGGAGTATGCGGACACCTTCAATCTGCCTGTGGGCGGAGTCAAGAACCGGATGCACCAGATGTCCTCCGCCGTGGGGCTTGTCCAGATGAAAAAGTACGAGTCGGAGATCCGGGAGATCGACCGGGCCATGAAATATTTCTGGGACGGCCTCAAGGACATTCCCGGACTGAAAATGGTCTATCCCCAGGAGAAGGGCAGCGACAAGGCGGGCTGGTACGCCAGCCACTTCCTCTATGACGCGGAGGCCTTTTCCGGCGTCTCCAACAAGACCTTCTCCGACGCCCTCGCCCAGGAGTGCGATACCTACGTCATTCCCGGAGCCGCCCTCCCCCTTCACAAATCCTCCCTTTTCAGTTCCTTCGATATTTTCGGGGAAGGCCGCCCCACGGCAAGCCGCTTCCTGCCTCCCGGGACCGATCTCAAAAAACTTACGGGCGAACTTCCCGTGACGGCGGGGATCAACGACAAGGTCGTCAACGACATCTGGTTCAAGCACTGCGACAAACCTTTGCTGGACAAATTCATCGAAGCCTTCCGCAAAGTGGCCAAATACCACAAGGACCTTCTTCCCATCAACGACACCACCCCCCTGATCGGGCAGGTGGCCTTCACCCGCAGGAAAAACTGAGGAAACATGAAAGAACTGGAAATCACTTTTCTTTCCGTGAACCGGCACGGCCCCGCCCAGAAGGTCCGCGCAGCCGTCTTTCTCCCCGACGTCATGACGGATCACACGGGGGCCATGCTCTTCTGCCACGGCTGGGGCGGCAACCGGAAACAGCATCTGGACAAGATGCACTTCAGTTGCGACAAGTTCGATCTTGTCTGCATCGCCCCGGAATACCGCATGAGCGGGTACGCCTTCGATCCGGAAGGCGGCTCCGGCTGGAGCCAGCCATACGATCTGAGTTTCCTGCAGACCTTCGACTGCATCAATGCTCTGCGTACCGTGCTGGGAATGTATGGAAATCTCAACAGGAAAAGACTGTTCGCCTACGGGGGGAGTCAGGGCGGGCATATCGTTCTCTTAAGCGCCGTATTCGCCCCCTCCACCTTTGCCTTCGTCTACGGCTCCTGCCCCCTCACCCATGTGGAGGAGGAGGGGGAGCCCCTGTACGGGTATGAGGAAAGAAGTTTCACTGCGGCGGAAAAATCGGTGCGGAACGTTCTGGAGCACGCTTCCCTGATCCGCTGTCCCGTCTTTCTGGAGGCGGGGACCGCCGACGGGAGCGTCCCCCATTTTCTTCATGCGGCAAAACTGGAAGCGAAACTCAAGGAACTGGGGAAAACGGTCAAGGCGGTCTATTACGAGGGCGGAGGACACGATCTTTCCCCCACCACAAACAAGCTGGAAGCCTACAAAAAAATGATCCCTTCCGCGCTGGAAACACTTCTCAATCCGGAAACGGACGATTTTGCCGCGGGAAGGTCGATCCGAATCCCCTGCGCCGACAAGGTCCTTGTGATCGACTGGGCAAAAGCCCCGGAAAGTCCGGAACTTTTCCGCTGGGAAAAGGCATAGCATTTCAGGAGAAACCATGTACACGGGAAAAATCATCGACGCCCATATCCACCCCTTCACCGATGACAGGGAAGAGAGCGTGAACATTGCCGCCTTCGGGGTCACCGGGACGGAAGAAGAGTTTTTTGCCCAACTGAAAAAGTGCGGGGCGAGTTTAGTGTGCGGTTCGGTCCTGCGGAAGGGCCCCGCCACCTTCGAAGAGATCAAAAAACTCAACCGCACCGCCCTTGCCCTGCGGGAAAGGCACCCCGAATACGTTCCGGGGATCCATGTCCACGACGCCGATCCGGAAGGCTCCTGCAGGGAGCTGGAGGAGATGTATCACCTTCACGGCGTGCGCTGGATCGGGGAACTGGTGGATTACTCCCTGAAGACGGGCATATACAACTCGCCCGGCATGATGCAGATCTACGAAACGGCAAGGGATCTGGGCATGCCCGTAAACATCCACTGTTCCGATCTTGCCGTCATCGAAGACGTGCTGAAAAACTTTCCCGCGCTCAAGCTGGTCATCGCCCACCCGGAGGACGTGGGCAACGCGAAAAACCGGTTCGCCCTCGTGGCGAAGTACCCCAACGCCTGCATCGACATTTCCGGAACGGGCCTTTTCCGCTGGGGGATGCTGCGTTATGCCGTGAATATCTGCGGCAGCGAAAAGATCCTCTTCGGGAGCGATTTTCCCATCTGTTCGCCGGGCATGAATCTGGGAGGAGTGTTCAGCGAACCTCTTTCCGACGCGGAACTGGAAAACATCCTCTGCAAAAATTTCGAACGGCTCGTCTCCTGAAAAACTTTGCACCCTGCCGCGGAAGGATTCTTCCTTTCCCGGAGATTTTTCATTGCAAAAATTTCCGCTGCATGGTATAGTATAGGGAGTTTTCCAAAAGAAGGGGGTTTTCATGGACGAAAAAGCGAAGACGGAACAGGAAAAAAAGCTGGTAAAGGAACTGGAAAAACTTTCCTTCGAGGAAGCCTTGCAGAAGCTGGAAGAGATCGTGGACGGAATGGAAAGAGGCAACGTGCCTCTGGAAAAGATGATCTCCTCCTTCGAGGAAGGGTCGCTTCTGGCCTCCGTCTGTCAGGCGAAACTGGATACATTGCAGAAAAAGATCGAGATCCTGCGCAGGGACCGGCAGAGCGGAAGCCTCAAATGGGCCGCATTGAACGCTCCGAAGCAGGAGGAAGCGCCCTCCCCCGGGAATGAAAAGGACGAGGATACGCCTTTCTGAGCGCGGAAAAGGAACAAAATGGATCTTCTTCAGCTTTCCGGAAACATCCGAAGACTGCGGCTCTCCCAGAAGATGACCGTGGAACAGCTTGCATCGAAAAGCGCCTTCAGCAAAGGGTTCATTTCCCAGGTGGAAAATTTCCGGATCACCCCCTCTCTCAACGCCCTCAACCGCATCGCCGATGCGCTGGGTGTTCCGCTGCCGGATCTTTTCCAGCAGGACCACAAGGCCCCCGTCTATACCTTCGGAAACCTTTCCGACGGGGAAGAGCTTTTCCGGGACGACAACATCAAGTTCGGCATCCGTTATTTCGCCCTGGCCTATCGGCAGATCGGGAGAAAAATGAATCCCTTCGTCATCGAATACACTCCCTCGAAAGAGGAACGGGAGTTCATGATGCACGATACGGAAGAGTTTTTCCTCCTTCTGGAAGGGGAACTGGATTATTTCCTCATGGACGATCGAACCGTCCGCAGGATGAAAAAAGGAGAATTCCTTTACATGCAGGCCAATACCCCCCACCGGGTGACGCTGGCGCCGGCGTGTTCCTACGCAAAGGCGCTCCTTGTTTACGGACCCGCCGACGCGGCTCCTGAAAAAGTTTCGGAAAAGAAAAAATGAAAAAGATCATTCTCAAGAAAGGCAGGGAAAGATCCCTGGAACGCCGTCATGTGTGGATCTACTCCGGAGCCATAGCGGAGATCCCCGTTTCTCCCCTTTCCGGAGAGACCGTGGAGGTCTTTTCCCACGACGGCAAATTCCTTGCCCGGGGGGCATATTCCACGGCACAGTCCTCCATAGCCGTAAAGATCTGGACCTTCGAAAAGGAGGAGGAGATCGACGAAGCCTTTTTCAGGAGGAGACTTGAAAATGCCTTCCTTCTGCGCAAAAGAGTGTTTGGAGAGACTCTTCCGAATGCGTTCCGTCTGGTCAACGCCGAATCCGATCTTCTTCCCGGACTGATCGCGGATCTTTACGGAAAGTACGCGGTGATCCAGATCACCTCCGCGGGCATGGACCGTTACCGCGAAACCATAGGGAAACTCCTTCTGGAGTACGCATACGGGGTCTACGAAAGAAGCGATGTGGAAAGCAGGAAAAGGGATCTTCTGGAACCCAGAACGGGCCATCTTGCCGGGGAAACGCTTCCCAAAGAGATCTTTTTCACGGAAAACGGAGTACGTTTTTCCGTGGATCCCGTGAACGGTCAGAAGACCGGATTCTATCTGGACCAGAGGGAAAACCGGGCCATCGTCGCACAGACGCTCAAAGGGTGCAGAAACGTCCTCAACGCCTTTTCCTATACGGGAGGCTTCGGGCTTGCCGCTCTCAAGGGCGGGGCGGAAAAGGTCCTCAATGTGGACTCCTCCCTTCCTGCTCTGGAACAGTCCGAAAAACTTGCCTCCCTCAACGGATTTCCCCAAGAACGGTTCTCCACCCTGTGCGCGGACGTTTTCACATTCCTGCGCAAATGCCGGGACTGCGGCAGGACCTTCGACGCGATCATTCTGGACCCGCCCAAATTCGCGGAAAGCGTGAAACAGAAAGAGAGGGCGGCAAGAGCCTACAAGGACATCAATCTTCTTGCCATGAAACTTCTGGAAAAAGGGGGATTTTTGTTCACCTTCTCCTGTTCCGGAGCCATGGAGGAGGAGCTTTTCCGCAAGGTGGTGGATTCGGCGGCGGAAGATGCGAAAAGGGATTTCCGCATCACGCGCATCCTTTCCCAGGGGCCGGACCATCCCGTTTCCGCCTTCTTCCCGGAAGGGAGATATTTGAAGGGGCTCTGCGGCGTCCTGCTCTGAAATCATCTTACAAGCATACCATAAGGAGACATCATGCTTCAGGAAAAAAATTACGATTTTCTCAAGAGAATGCAGCAGATCCACATTCCCGGAAGAAGAGATCATTCCGTGAAGGGGACCGAAAACGAGGTCCTTATCGACGAAAGCTGGAAGATCGCCGTTTCGGAAAAGCCTTCGAAAAAGGCGCTTCACGCCGCCATGGATTTCCAAGATTACCTTCTGGTGAGTATGGAGCTTTCCCTGCCCGTAATCAAACTGGCAAAAGGGGACAATTCTTCCCGCTGCATTTGTTTCCTGAAAAAGGAGGAGTATTCGGACTCGCTCTCCCATGCGCCGGAAAAGAGCGGCTCCTTTGCCGTGGAGATCGCGAAAGACAACGTGCTTCTCTGCGGCGCGGACGACAACGCGCTTCTCTATGCCATGGTCTATCTGGAAGACCGCATGAACCTTGCGCAGGCGCCGATTCTCCCCCTCCTCTCCTGCCTGCGGGAGGACCTTACGAGAATGCGCAGCATCCACTCCGGCGCGGGGGTGGACAAATTCCCCCAGTGGCAGTTCGACGCCATTCTCCATGCCGGATTCAACGCGGTGGATCTTTTCCTCAAGGACATCGACACGGTGAGCTGGGGACACTGCGACGTGGCCTCCCTCATCGACGAGGCGGATTCTTACGGGCTGGGCGTGGTGCTCTACAACTACATCCGCTCCTTCAAACACCCGGACGATCCGGACGCCGAGGAATTTTTCGACTCCATCTACGGGGAAGTGGCAAGGCGCTACACAAAAGCCAAAGCCATCAGTCTGGTGGGGGAGTCTCTGGAATTTCCCAGCAAGGATCCCGCCACCACCGGGAAGCGGCACAGGGAAAGCATGACTGACGGGATCCCGGACACCCGGCCCAGCCCCGGCTGGTACCCCTGCAGCGACTACCCCGCCTACATCAGCAGGATCCGGGACGCCGTACACAAGGTGAATCCCGATATGGAGGTCATCTTCAGCACCTACAACTGGGGCTGGACGCCCTATGAGGTGCGGAAGAAATTTCTGGAAAACTTCCCCGAAGGCGTAACCTTGCAGATCACCTACGAGATCTTCAAGCAGAACCGGAAGGGAGACCTTGCCTGCCCGGTGATGGACTACACCATCTCCGCCGTGGAGCCGGGGTACTACTTCACTTCGGAAGCCGAGATCGCCTCCTCTCTGGGGATCCCCATAAGGGCCACGGCCAATCTTGCCGGCTGCACCTGGGATTTCGGGACCGCGCCCTATGTGCCCGTCCCCCAGCGGTGGATCAGAAAGATGCTCATTCTGAAACAGTATCTGGAAAAGTGCGGCGTAAAAAGTTTCTACGACAACCACCACTACGGCTGGACCCCCAATGTGATGAACGATCTGGAAAAGGAGATCTTCAACGTTTCCGGAGAAAGGGATCTGGCAGGATTCCTTCTGAAGCTGGCGGAACGGGATTACGGAAAAGAAGCCGCGGAAAAGATCGTAAAGGTGTGGGAGATCTGGAGCAGCGCCATGGATTTTTACGTGGCCTCCAACGAGGATCAGTACGGTCCGTGGCGCACAGGGCCCTCCTATCCCTTCATCTTCCAGCCCAACATCACAAGGACCATGAGCAGCAAGGAGATCGCCTTCCCCACGGAAAAGACCGCCCACTTCGGCAACCGGATCATCAAGACCTTGTACACTCCCTACGAGAACGAGAACCAGTCCCCCGGCCCCCTGCGCTATCCCCGGGAGCTCAGGGACCTGCGGGAAATGCTCCGGATCTGGAAAGAGGGCCTTGCTCTTCTGGAGGAAGCGAAAAAGGGCATCCCGGAAGGACTGCACAACGACAATGCCCAAAGATTGTTCGCTCTGGGCTCCTTTATCCTGCACTCCATCATGACCACCATCCATATCAAGGAGTGGTGGCTTCTCAACATCCACCTTCAGGCCTCTTCCGAACGGAAGGAGATGCTTGCTGTTCTGGACAAACTGGAAGCACTCGCCGCAGAAGAGATGGACAACGCCGCCGCGACCATTCCCCATGTGGAAACGGATTCCCGCATCGGGTGGGAACCCAGCATGGAATACGTCTGCGACAAATGGCATCTGGAATGGAAGAAACGCCAGATGGAAAGCATGCTCCGGGAAGTGCGGACGTACAGGAAAATGGTGGAGCTGTAAGAGAGGCAAGCCTCAAGCTGCCAGTCTCCAGTCTCCAGTCTCCAGTCTCAAGTCTCAAGACGCAAGTCTCAAGACTCAAGTCTCAAGTCTCAAGACGCAAGCTACAAGTCGCAAGTCTCAAGACGCAAGACGCAAGTCTCAAGACGCAAGTCGCAAGTCTCAAGACACAACAAGTCTCAAGACACAACAAGTCTCAAGACACAACAAGTCTCAAGACACAACAAGTCTCAAGACACAAGCAAGAAGCCTGCAGGAACGGCAAGTTACGGAATTGAACGGAGGAAACGGAGAACAGCCTTCTCCGTTTTCTCCGGACCCCTTTCCCCGCAGAGGGAGGAGGGGAAAGAGTTTTCAGCAGAAGATCTTTTTCAGCGCATCCAGACTGACTTTCAGGTCGATAAGGGGATCCCGCAGATGGGTGTCATGCTCGATGAGCACCCACTTGTCATACCCTTTCTTCTTGAGAAGGGCCGCAGCTTCCTTCCAGGGCTCCCCGCAGTTGCCTGCGCCCAGTTCGCAGAAGCGGAGACGGTTGCCCCAGTCGTCCAGACCTTTGCTTTCATCCTTGATGAACACGTCCTTGAAATGGACGGAAGCGATCCTGTCCGCATATTTTTCGATGGTGCCCAGAATGTCTCCCCCCGCGCCGAAATGGTGGCCGATGTCGAAAAGCAGATATCCTTCCGGGACCTCCTTCATGAAGGTATCCAGCTCCTCCTGACTTTCCACTCTTGTCCCCAGATGGTTGTGCAGGACCGCCTTCAGCCCCAGTTTCGCCGCGATTTTCGCAAAGCGTCTCGCCCTGCGGCAGAAGGTATCCATATCCACGTCCCTTCCGTGTTTTCCCAGAGAGAACCAGACGTACTCCTTCCCGAAAGCCGCCGTGATCTCGTTGGAAAGCCCCACGCTGGGACAGCGGCAGGTGGCGAAATCCATGCCCAGTCTGCGGAAGGTCACCGCCTTGGAAACGGCGTCGGCGGTATCCACGAACTCCAGACGTTCGATGCCGTCGAAACCGATCTCTTTGAGTTCCTCAAGGCGTGTCTGAAGGTCGAAACAACCCCCTTCCCATACGTTCATTCCGTAATCCGCTACTCCGAATTTCATTTTTCACTCCTTTTTTGCGTGATTGATGAAAATATTCTGTCGGCAGCATCCATATACTGCTGAAAATCTTCCAGAAGAATGTCGTGTTTGCCCTCTCTGAGCAAATAACTTATATCCGTTCCCGCAGGCTGGCCTGGTGGGGGCTGAACAGGGCTTTCCAGCGGCGTTTTCCCGAAAAGACGGTAAACGCTCCCCGCGTGATACGCGCTCAAATACTCCCCGTACGGATCCGCCCAGCGGTCCTCCGTGGCGCTGTGCACGGCAACGGCCCGGGGCGCGACAAGGGCGATCAGACCGTGCTGGTCCATCTCCAGCTTTTCCACGTGGAGCGATTTTTCCCAGAAGTCCCGCCGGAACCAGTAGCCCATGTTGTACTTTCTGCACATGCTGAAAAGCGTTTCCCCGTAAAGCCTTCTGCTCAAGGCAGCCCCGCCGCAGCCGGAATCGTTGACGCAGACAAGGGAAAAGCGTTCATCGTTGGCGCCCGCCCACAAGGAGGCTTTCCCCAGCCGGGAGTGGCCGTAGCAGACCAGACGGGTTCCGTCGATTTCCGGAATACTCTGTGCCAGATCCGCCAGACGGGAGATCCCCCAGGCCCATGCGCTCAGTCCGGAGCGTTCCCATTGGATCTTTTCCAGCTCGTTTTTGTCGTAAAAGAGGGAATAAATACTCTCCTCCCAGCCGTCGGAACGGTCCGGGAAAAAGTCATGGCAGGAAGCGAAAAGAATGGCATACCCCCTGCTCAAAATCTCCTTCAGGGGGAATCTCCGCGCATGGGTCCCCCGCAGGCTTTCCGCCGTTTTTATGTCCGTTCCTCCCGCATCTCCCCGCAATCCGGTAAGGCGGATGGAGGGATCGGGAGAACAGACCTGATTGCCCTTGAAGGTAAGCCCGATGAAAACGGGAACCTTTCCTTCCGCCTTTGCGGGAAGGAAAAGGAGCGCATCCGCAAAATGGCTTTTTCCGTTCTTCATGCGGAAATGGATGCGGATCTCCCGCCGGACGGCCAGTCCGTTTAGATCGTTTTCCTTCCGGGAAACCGTTTCATATTCCGCCTCGTCGGGCAGACCGGGAAGCTCTCCATACATCACGTCCTCGAAAAAGGAGAGGATCTCAGGACGTCTTTTTTCCCGCCAATCCCGGGAGGAACTGATCCTTTTCCCGTCCCGGCAGACCAGAAGATCCGGAAGCGTGTACGGGGGGATCTTCTCCTCCTCGTAGTTGACCACCCACAAGGCGGGATCCTCATTTTCGCAATAATAGATCTTTTCCGGCATTTTCGTTCCTTTCGCTGGGAAAAATATACCCCGAAAACGGGAAATTGCAAGCAAAACCTTTCGGAGAATGCGGAAAACTCCAGCACAAACACTCCCGCGCACCCGGGGCAAAGACACCGAACAAGGTCCTCCGCAGGCAAAAAAAGCTTCTTTTTTTTCTTGCATAATATTTCTTTCATGCTATATTTTCATAAAAATCTTTCTTTGGAGAAACTTTTGAACAGGAGAAAAAAGATGGGAAAGACCGTATTGGTGACCGGCGGCGGCAGGGGGATCGGCGCAGGGATCGTGGAAAAACTTGCCGGGGAAAAATGGAATGTGGCCTTCTGCGGACGCACGGAGGAAAAGGAGCTGGCAGGAAGGATCCGGGAGCTGGAAAAGACGTACGGGATAAGCGCGCTCTACATCCGCGCAGATGTCTCCTCCCCAGCCGACCGGGAGGAGCTTTTCCGCCGCACGCTGGAAAAATTCGGTTCTCTGGAGGCTCTGGTGAACAATGCAGGCGTGGCCCCTCTGGTCAGGAACGATCTTCTGGAAATGACCGAGGAAAGTTTCGACCGGGTCATGAACATCAATTTGAAGGGGCCCTTCTTCCTCACCCAGAAAGTGGGAAGATACTTTGCGGAAAACAAAATCAAGGGTGCAATCGTGAATATCGGGAGCATTTCCGCAACGGTCAATTCCATCAGCCGGGGCGAATACTGCCTTTCCAAGGCGGCGGTGGCCATGATGAGCTCTCTTTTCGCCGTGAAAATGGCCCAGTTCGGCGTCAACGTCTATGAGATCCGGCCGGGGGTCGTTTCCAGCGACATGACCAAAGTCGTCCGGGAAAAATACGATAAACTCATTGCCGAAGGGCTGACCCTTCAGCCCCGCTGGGGGACTCCGGAAGATATCGGCAAGGCCGTGGCCATGCTCCTGCGGGGGGATCTGGCCTACTCCACGGGGCAGGTCATCCACGTGGGCGGCGGCATGCATCTGGCAAGACTGTAGGCAGTTTCTGCAGGGAGGGATTTATGGAGGTAAGAAAAGTCAATACGCTGGTCATCGGATCGGGGGCGGCGGGACTGTGCGCCGCGCTCCGGCTTCAGGCGCTGGGGGTGAAGGATTCCCTGCTGGTCACGGAGGGAGTTCACATGGGCACTTCCATCAATACGGGGAGCGACAAGCAGACCTACTACAAGCTGGGGCTCTACGGAAAGGAGCCCGACTCCCTTTACGATCTGGCAAGCTCCCTTTTCGAGCCGGGAGCCGTGCACGGGGATCTGGCCCTTACGGAGGCGGCGCTTTCGGTACGCTGTTTCCACCACCTCGTCGATCTGGGCGTCCCCTTCCCCTGCGACGGATTCGGCCAGTATATCGGCTACAAGACCGACCACGATCCCAGAAGAAGAGCCACAAGCTGCGGGCCCTATACCTCCCGGGAGATGTGTCTTGCCCTGCTGGACGCCCTGAAGAAAACGGGTATGGAAATCCTGGAAAAAAGGACGCTTGCGGAACTCGTCAAGGTGGACGGCCGCTGCGGGGGAGCGCTTTTCCTCAACGGGGAGGACAAAAACTCCTTTTCCTGTATCCTTGCGGAAAACACCGTTTTTGCCGTGGGAGGACCCGGGGGACTGTATCAGGCAAGCGTCTATCCCGCCTGTCATACGGGCGCCATCGGGGCGGCCCTGAAGATCGGCGCAAAGGCCCGCAATCTTCCCGAATCCCAGTTCGGGCTTGCCTCGATCCGGTTCCGCTGGAATGTTTCGGGCACCTATATGCAGGTCCTTCCCCGCTTCCTTTCCACGGAAAAAGACGGGAAAAGCCATGAAAGAGAGTTCCTTTTCGACGGGAACGGAGACGCGGGAAAGATCCATTCCCTCATCTTCCTCAAAGGCTACCAATGGCCCTTCGACGTGAAAAAATACCCCGACGGCTCCTCCTGGATCGATATGAAAGTCTACGAGGAAACCGTTCTCAAGGGAAGGAGAGTCTTCCTGGATTTCCGCACCGCTTCCGCCCACGCTCCGGCCATGGATGCCCTTTCCCCCGAAGCGAAAGAGTACCTTTCCCGCTCCGGAGCCTGTTCGGGCACTCCGCTGGAACGGCTGTCCAAAATGAATCCTTCCGCCATCGAGCTGTACAGGGAACACGGCATAGATCTGGCAAAAGAGCCTCTGGAGATCGCTCTCTGCGCCCAGCACAACAATGGGGGCCTTGCCGGGGACAGGTTCTGGCAGTCGGAAAACGTGCCGCACCTTTTCCCCATCGGAGAGGTCAACGGCTCCCACGGGATCTGCCGGCCGGGAGGCAGCGCACTCAATGCCGGGCAGGTGGGCGCCTTCCGTGCGTCGGAATATATTTTCCACTGCTGTCAGAAGCCCACGCTGGATATGGAAAAAGCGGAACGGGAGGCGGAAAGACTCCTGCGGGATGTGGAAAGACGTCTGAAGGGCAGCCGCTCCTGGAGAACGGACCGGCAAAACCTGCAGAAACGCATGACGGAGTGTGCCGGACACCTGCGGAACATCGCAAAACTCCGCGCTGCCGTTTCCGAAGCGGAACAGATGGTCAAAGAGGTGACTCTTCAGGGCTACCGATCCGACGACTCCCCCCGGCAGTGCCTCATCAACTTTCACCTGGTTCCGGCCCATTTCGTGTACTTGAAAAGCATCCTTTTTCAGGCGGAAAGCGGGGCGGGATCCCGGGGGTCGGCGGCAATCACGGACGAGAGGGGACGCTTTCTCCCGGAAGACCTTTCCTTCCGGAAAAAGGTTCTGGAAACGGTTCTCGACAACGGCACGGTCACTTCCCGATTCGTTCCGGTGCGTCCCCTGCCGGAAACGGACGGGTGGTTCGAAAACGTCTGGAGAGAGTTCCGGGAGGGCAGGATCTATGAAAACGCTTCTCTTTGATTTTTCCCTCCTCCGGGAACTGCGGAAAAAGCACAAAATGAGCATCGGGGAACTGGCGGAGGCAAGCGGGGTGGCTTCCTCGGTCATTTCCAAACTGGAGAGAAACCGGACCAACGCGGAACTGGAGACGCTGTACAGGCTCGCAAAAGTCTTCCGCATGAGCTGTTCCGAACTTCTCGGCATGGCGGAAGCGGGAATGACCCGGCCCGTCCCGGTGAAAAGCCACACCTCGGAGGATTTTTTCTTCCGCAAGATCGCTTACAAAAACGTGGAGTGTCTTCTGGGCAGCGCGCCTGCGGGAGGAAGAGTCTCGCATCCCGCCGTCCACGGGGACGACCACGAGATCTGCTGGGTGCTTTCCGGCAAGGTCCTTCTTTCCCTGCCCGGAGGGGAAAAACACCTTCTCAAAAAGGACGAAAGCGTCCGGTTCGACGCTCTTCTGGAACACGCCTACGAGGCCGTGGAGGAGAGCAGACTCATTCTTCTGCACATCAAAAAGGAAAACAGGAGCTGACAAGATGACCGTTTCCGCCTATCCGAAAATCGCCTCCTTCAGGACAGCGGAGGAGTTCCGCAGACATCTGGAGGAAGAGAAGATTTTTCTTCCCATCGAAGAAACCATCCTTTCCGCGAAAGAAAATTCCCCCCTTGCCGCCCCGCTCAAGTGCTACGGAAAAAAGATCGGCAACCGCTGGTGCATCCTCCCCATGGAAGGGTGGGACTGCCTCCCTGACGGGGCCCCCTCCCCCCTTACGAAAAGGCGGTGGCTGAACTTTGCAACGAGCGGGGCCAAACTCCTTTTCGGCTGTGAAGCCTGCGCCGTCATGGAAAGCGGCAAAAGCAATACGAGACAGCTGATGATCACGGAAAAGACTCTGCCCGCCATTGGGTCTCTTCTCGCGGAGATGAGAAAGGTCCACAAGGCGCGTTTCGGCACAGAAGAGGATCTTGTGATCGGGCTTCAGCTCACCCATTCGGGGAGGTACAGTCACCCCCATGACGACGGGAAACTGGAGTCCGTGACGGCCTATTCCCACCCTCTTCTGGACGAAAAATTCCACAATGACGCCCGCAACGTGGTAAAGGACGAAGAGATCCCGGAGATCGTGAGACACTTTGCCAAAGCGGCTTTTCTGGCGCAGGAGGCGGGATTCGATTTCGTGGACGTGAAAATGGCCCACGGCTATCTGGGACACGAATTCCTAAGCGCCTTCGGGAGAAGCGGCCCCTACGGAGGAAGTTTCGAAAACCGTACCCGTTTCTTCCGGGAGGTGGTGGAGTCGATCCATGAGGCGGCGCCCGGACTGCCCATAGGCATGCGGCTCTCCCTTTTCGACTGCATCCCCTTCGAAAAGGGGCCGGACAAAAGAGGCATCCCCATGGAACGCGGCGATGTCCGCGCCGGGGCCTATCCTTACGCATTCGGGGGGGACGGCACGGGGCTGGGGATGGATCTAACCGAACCCATCCGTTTCCTTACCCTTGCGGAAAGTCTGGGGATCCGCCTCATCTGCACTACGGCCTGCAGTCCCTACTACAACCCCCATTTCCAGCGGCCCGCCTACTTCCCGGTCTGCGACGGCTATCTCCCGCCGGAAGAGCCCGTAAGGGGGGCGGCAAGACAAATGGAGGCCGTTGCGAAGATCAAGGCCCATTTCGGAGAGAGACTTTTTCTCATCTCTTCGGGCATGACCTGTCTTCAGGAATTTCTCCCCCATGCGGGGCAGGCCATGATCCGCGCCGGAAAGGCGGATCTCATCGGCATAGGCAGGATGGTCATCGCCTATCCGGACTTCTGCGCGGACGTTCTGGAAAAGGGTGCTCTGGATCCGAAGCGGATCTGCCGCACCTTCGGGGACTGTACCACGGCCCCGCGAAACGGTCTCTATTCCGGGTGCTATCCGCTGGATCCCTTCTACAAAGGCATGATGCCCGAGTGCGAAAAACTCAAGGCCGTCAAAAAGGCCCTTGCCGGGGGAAAATAAGGAACCGGACGCTCCGAAAAGCCCCCGGCACGGATCATTTTAAAGCGGCGAACTTGGAAAGTCCGCCCTCGGAAGTCTCCCGGTAGAGAGAAGGCATATCCTTGCCCGTCTCCAGCATGGTGCGGATGACCGTATCCAGGGAAACGATGTGGTTGCCGTC
>JAGAEF010000096.1 GCA_017613255.1 Lentisphaeria bacterium | reverse complement strand
TGCCGCTCCTGCCGCTGCCGCCGCGGATGCGCTGAACGACGACCTGAGCGATACTCCCGGCGTGAAGGAGGACAAGGTCGTGAATACTCCCGACGGAAAAATGAAGCTCGTCCCCGCCCAGGATACGACTCTGGAACAGATTGCGGCAAAATACCAGATCACCGTGGATCTGCTCCGCAAGGACAATCCCGGTCTCCCCGCCTCCGGAACGATCAAGGCCGGTACGGAGATCCTGATCGGAAAGTGAGCCGGCTTTTTTCGGTTTGCGGCACCGGTCCGAGGACCAGTGCCGCTTTTTTATGACGGCCGATGAGGTCAGTTCCCCGGCAGGGCGTTCCGCACCGGGCGTCGTTGTTCCGGATACGAATGTCCTCCGGACGGAAAAAAACGGATGACGGAAGCATGAAAGAAGAAAACGAATTTTTCCGCAAGCTGAAAAACGCCTTTCTTCCGCCCCTCTTTTTTCTTTCTTCCGCCGGTCTTTTTCCGCCCTTTCCCAAGTTTTTTTCCTATTTTCGCCTCGCTTTTTCCGTTGCGGGCGCCGTGTTGTGCGCCGTTTTTTTTCTCTTCCTTTTTCTCTCTTTCGGGAACGGGGGGGAGAAACGGGAGAAAACACGCTTTTTCCTCTCTCTCTTTTCCGGGATTTTCTTTCTTGTTCTGCCCCTTGTTCTCCCTCTGGTTCCCTTTGCACAAGGCGTTCTTCTTCCTCTTTCCTGCGGGCTTCTCTTCCTCCTTCCTGTCTGCCTGCCGGGGGATGAAGACGATCCGGAAGGGAAAGGGGAAGAAAGGAAATCGTCCGCCTTCTTCCGTCTCCGGTTTTTTGCCCTGTGCGCGGGATTTTGTCTGGGAGGTGTGCTTTCCGTGTTCCCGTCCCGGACCGTTCCGGAACTCTTTTTGCGGATGAGCGCCCCCTTTGCTCCGCTTCTCATGCTTCTTCTTTGCCTCTTTGCTTCCCGCAGAGAAGAGAACTGTTCCCAAAAGGCCTGGAAATGCGTTCCCGTTTTCCTGCTTCTTGCCGGAGGTGCGGCGGGAGTCTTTTTCCTGCCCGCAAATGCCCGAACGCTTCCCGAAAAACTTTCCCGCGTCCATGAAGAGAAGGCAAAGGCGGATCCCGCTTCCACGGTTCTTGCCGGGATCGTTGCGGCAGGTCAGTTTTCCCGGGGGGTCGTCATCCACGTTCTGGGCGACAGGACCGCGGGAAAGTTTTTGCGGAACGGTCCCTTTCCCGCAAGGATCGCCGTACTCGACACGAAAAATCCTTTTTCGGAAGGGGAACTGCCCATGCGGGTGCTGGACAGAAACGCTTTCATGCCCGGAAAAGCCGGGGGGACGCATGTTTCTCCTCCGGAAAATCCGGATATCCTTTTCGCTTCCCCGGGAGAACTGAAATTTCCTTTCGACGTCTTTCTTTCCCTGCGTCTGCTTCGCGCTCTCGACGGGCAATTCGCCCACGGGCGGGGAGTCTTCGTGCTTCTCCTTTCCTGCCTGGAGGGGGAGAAGGCAAAGGCGGCGGAAGAGGAGGCCTGCAGAAGGCTTTCCCGGATCTATGCCAACGTGTATGCCGTTTCCACTCCCCGGATGGTGCTTGCCTCCGATGCGGCCCTGAATCTGGACCCGGAAACGCTGGGGATCCGGGGAGGGGAGGAGTTTTTCCCCAAAGGGATCCTCAAGATCTTCCTGCCGGACCTGAAGAAAAGCCCTCTTTACCGGAAAAAGGGCGATGCCGAAAAGGAAACGTTTCCCATGATGCCTTTCTCCTTCCTTCTGCACGGGGAAGCCCGTCAGGGCCTTTCCGGAATGATCCGGAAAGCGTTCCTTTTCTGGGCGGAGCTTCTCCACGAATCCTACTGGCTCTTCTGGGCGCTTTTCCTTCCCGGGTATTTCGTCTTCCGGTACTTCCGGTCCCCGGGGGAAAAACCCAAGAAATTTTTCCGGCTTTTCGAACATGCCTTTTTCCTTGCGGGTTTTCCTTTCGGCGTGATTTGCCTCCTGCCGGAAAAATGGCTGGCCAAAGAGCTCTTTCTCTCCTTCCTGCTTCTGCCCGCTCTGGCGGCCTTCCTTGCCGCAGGGGGCATTGCCGCGGGGAGAAAGAACGCTTCTTCCGGCAGCACTCCTTCCGTTTCCAGGAGGATTCTCTCTCTCCTGCCTTCCCTTCTTTCTTCTCTTCTGCCCTGGCTGGGACTTTGCCTTTGTATGGCGGAGGAAGAGCACTGCACTCCGGGGCCCGCGTTTTTCCCCTTTGCCCTCTCCTTTTTCCGGTTTTCCCTTGCCCTTCTCTTCCTGCTTGCCGGGGCGTTCTGCGGCTCTTCTCTTGAGGAGACCATGGAGGGGCTGGAAAAAGAGGAACTTCCCCGGATCCTGCTTACTGCTCTGGCGGGGAGTTTTCTTGCCTTCTCTCTCATCCTTCCCGTTGCCTTCGGCGGATATGGTGCCATGATCCCGCTTTTCATATTCCTGAGCTTTCTGAGGATTTGCGTACTGCGGAAAAATTGAGCGGGTTTCCCGCATAAACAGGAAAGAACAAAATGAGTCTTGAAATCGTCATCGTCCGACATGGGGAAACCCCCTACAACCTTACCGGAACCATTCAGGGGCAGACCGATATTCCCCTCAACGAGACGGGACGCCGTCAGGCGGAACTTGCCGCGAAACGGCTGGCCGGAGAAAATTTCTCCTTTGCCTATTCCAGCGATCTGTCCCGCGCCATGGATACGGCAAAGGCCATCGTGCCCCATCTTCCCGTCGTGGCCGATCCCCGTCTGCGGGAGTGGAATCTGGGGGACTGGCAGGGCGTGACGCTTGCGGAGATCGAGAAACTCTATCCGGGGGGCTTCCGGGGCTTTCTCAATGCCGGGGAGGAGGCAAAGGCCCCCAACGGGGAAAGTTCCCGGGAGGTCTTCCTGCGGGTGAAATCGTTTCTCGACGAACTGCCCGAAAAGCACGGGGACGGGAAAGCGCTCATCGTCTCCCACGGGGGCGCGATCCGGAGAATGTTCCATATCCTCATGGGGGAGCACAACTCTTTTGCGGAACTGCCCCAGTCGGACAACACTTCCGTAAGCCGTTTCCTCTACCGGAAGGATCACTGGCGTCTCATCAGCTGGAACGATACCGGCCACCTTGCCGGATTCCATCTTCTGGGGACGAGATACTGACGGAAAAAGGTTACTGCAGGTTCATTCCCGCGGGCTGTTTTCTGGCGTCCAGGAAGGCCCCCGGATCCACGTCCAGCGGTTCCAGCGTATCCACCAGCCCCCACCTGCGGGAGACGGGCCAGAAGATGTTGACGGCAAGCCCGATCATGTTCCTTCTGGGAATGAAGCCCCAGTTCCGCCCGTCCAGACTGTTGTAGGTATTGTCGCCCAAAGCGAAAAAGTGTCCTTCCGGCACGGTGATTTCCGCCCCCGCGGCAAGGATCCCGTCCGCCCAGTGGCCCAGATAGCCGCCCTTGAAGGTGTACAGCTTCATGAACTTGGGCGCGCTCTCGTAGATGGGAAGGAATTTTTGTTCCCCCCGGGGCTTGACCAGAAGAATGTTGTCCACGATCTTCAGCGTGTCGCCGGGCAGGCCCGCAAGGCGTTTGATGTAGTAGTAGCCGGCAAGGGGCTGGGTGGGGGAGCGCAGGCCCACGGTGTTGAAGACGATGACATCCCCCCTTTTGAGTTTGCGGAAATGGATGCTCAGGCGTTCCACGAACACATGGTCGCCGCTGGATAAATACCCGTCGCACAGGACCTCCCCCTTGCGGAATTCCGGACCCGTCTTGTTCACATAGCGCCAGATGTTGGTGAAAAAGTCGCCGGGGAGACTGTAGGAACGCGTGCCGATGCGGAAATACGTTTTTTCCCAGAAGAAAAGAATGGTCTCCTTTCTCAGGGATTCCGGCTGGAACGCGCCCTCCTCTTCCACCTTGAGAAAGGCTCTGCTGCTCTGAAGAGGCTGGAAAAGCTTCGTGACGGGCCCCTGGAAGGGCGCCGCCTTTTCCCGGTCGATGTAGTGGATCCCGAACAAAGTGGGCTGCATGCTGCCCGTGGGAATCTTGAAGGGCTGCAGATACAATGCCCTTATGCCGCCAGCCACCATGCAGGCTACCAGCAGCACGTCCAGAAAGCCCTTCATGGAGACGGCAAAGGAGGAGCGGGGAATGAGGGAGGAAAGACTCTCTTCCCACCGGGAAAGTTTCCTTTCTTCCGCATCCAGATCCCAGGAAAGCTTTTTGACGCAGGCAAGCTCCTTTTCCAGTTCCCGCAGGGCAGTTTTTTTCTTTTCGGAAAGGATGTCGTCATCGCTTTTCAGCGTATAGCGCACGGTGGTCCGCAGGTCCTTGAACTGCTTCCAGAGTTTTCTTCTTTTCAGGTATTGGGCGATTTTCATGGTTTTACCGTCAGGAATAGTTTCCCCTGAAGGGATCTTCCCCCCGCAGAAGGAGAAAATCCCCGCAAAGATGCAGTGAGCCGCAAAGGACAGTTTTTCTCCCCTTTTTCAGCTCATCCTTTTTCTTTTTCCTTTCTTTTACGACCTCTTCCAGCGTGGAGGAGGAACACTCTCCCTGGAACCCCAGAGACCGGACGAGGGAAGTAAGCTCTTCGGCCGTGGCGGACTTTCTGTAGGTCCCGAAGGAAAGGAAAGTGAACGTCGCGGCAAGGGGAACGAGCGCTTTAAGCATCTCCTTGGCGTTTTTGTCGGCAAAATTCCCGTAGAGAAAGTCGAACTTTTCCCCGGGGAAAGATTCTTTCAGCGCCGTTGCCAGCGTCTGGGCGCACTCCGGATTGTGGGCGCCGTCCAGAAGAAGCGCTTCCTCCGGGAAATACTGGAATCTTGCGGGCCAGACGGTTTCCGCAAAACCCTCCTTGGCCTTTTCCATATCGAAAGAGACCTTTTTGTGCAGTTCCTCCAGCACCATGAGCGCAAGGGCGGAGTTGCTCCTCTGGTGTCTCCCCGCAAGGGAGACCGTCGTGGAAGTGGAAAGGACCTGACAGGGGATGCCCTTATGGAAAATGGTCCCCGTCTTTTCCGGCACGTTTTCCAGAACGTAGGAAGGGGCATGCAGTTCCTTAGCCCGTGCAAGGATCACTTCCTTTGCTTCGGGTGGGATGGTGTTTCCCAGAAAGACGGGAGAGTTTTCCTTGATGATGCCCGCCTTTTCGAAGGCGATCTTGGGGAGGGTGTCGCCCAGATATTTCTGATGTTCCAGAGAGATGGTGGTTATGACGCAGGCCAGAGGGGAGGAAATGATGTTGGTGGAATCCAGTCTTCCCCCCACTCCCGTCTCCCAGACCACGAAGTCCACCTTTGCTTCGGCGAAAAGCAGCGCCGCCGTGACGGTGGCGGTTTCGAAATAGGTGACCAGCATCCCCTTTTCATCCCGCAGAGTATCCGCGGCGCGTTTCGCTTTCCGGAAGGCTTCCGCAAGGGTGTCGTCGTCCACCGGACGCCCGTCGATGATGAAACGCTCGTTCACCTTTGCCAGATGGGGGGAGGTATAGAGGCCCGTTTTGAAGCCCGCGTGGCGCAGGGCGCTTTCCAGAAAGGCCGCCGTGGAGCCTTTTCCGTTGCTCCCGGCAATATGGAGGAAAGAGAGACGCTTTTCCGGGTTTCCCAATGCGTCGAAGTACGCCTGCGTCTGCCGCAAACCCAGTTTGACGCCGAAAAATTCCAGACTCTCGAACCACTCGAAAATATCTTCGTTCATCCCGCTTCGCCCCTTTTCCCTTCAGCGCATAAGCGGCGACCAGGAAGCTCCGTTGCAGCGGGATTTCCCCTTGATCAGCACGCGGCTTTTTCCCGTGCGGGTATCCACCACCACGATTTTGCCGCCGGAGGAGAGAACCATATGCCGGTTGTCCGGCGCCCAGGAGGGGCCTTCCCCCTGCGCGGAAAGGGTTTCGCTTATGTAGGAATTGTCCGGGTTTTTCGGTGCGGGGAACCCCATGCTTTTCGCAAGATCCACCACTTTGAGGACGTAGCCGCCCAGCTTGGCGGTGTAGGCAAGCTTGTTGTCTTCGCTCCAGGCCGGGGCCACACATTCGCTTCCGGAAGTGCCTCTCACTCGTTCCGCCTTGCCGCCGGAAGCGGAAACGATGTAGAGCTTGGGCCTGCCCGTCCTGTCGGAAACGAAACAGATCCTGGAATCGTCGGGGGACCAGCAGGGGCTCGCTTCGTTGGCCCGGTCGTTGGTGAGCCGCACGACCCCGCCGCCCTCATAGTCACGGACGAAAAGATCCACCTGACTGCCCACGGTCACCACAAGGGCGAGTTTCCTGCCCGAATGGGAGACTTTGCCCGAATTGATCCCTCTCTGTCCGGAAAGGACTCTGCTCCGGTTCCGCAGAAAATCATACTCCACAAGAGGGGAGGAGGAGGTGAGATACTGGTTGAAAAGCAGTGCCTTCCCGGAAGGGTGCCAGGAGGGTTCGATGTTCAGCGAACCGTTGGAGGTGACCTTTTTTATGTTGGATCCGTCGATGTCGCAGATATAGAGCTCTTTCCTGCCTCTTCCGGTCTCCGCGGAAAAGGCGATCTTGCTGCGGCAGATCCCGTCGATGCCGAAAAGCTTGTTGAGGACCTTATCCACCGCGCCGTAGACGGCTTCATCGCTTTTTCCCTGCACGGCAACGCCGAACATTTCCAGACCTGCGCCGTTTTTCACGGAGAGGGAAAGAGATTCCCCTTCCTCCTTCCCGTCGATGATGTATTCGGCGCTTTTGGGGTCGGAAACAAGGTCGAACCAGCCGCTTGCCCACAGCGTGCCGTACAGCTTGGCGCCGACCGGAGAAGAGCTCCCCAGCCCCCGGTAGAAGAGCTTGGGATTGCCCGTTACTCCCGATCCGCTGAGCGTCACCTGCGCGAAGACCGCCTGATACGGAGAAAGAAGCGTGCCAAGGAGAAGGAAAAGGGTGAAAAGAAAAGCAAATTTACCGGAAAATGATCTGTACATATTGCCGCCTCCGAATTCTGTTTTTTTTGTCCGTTTCGCCCGGACCGGACCTTCGAAAATCTTTCCATAGTAAGTTAGCGCATAATCCCTCAAAGGCAAGCGGAAAATCCAACAAAAAACGGGATTTTTGCCTTCCGGGAGCCTTCCGGCGTTTTTCTTCCGCCTTTTCGCCTTTTCCCCCGGGGCGTTTTCCCGGCGGCGGGCAGGGCACGAGGACAAAATATCCGACAAAAAAACGTTCCTGTCATTGATAATGGCCGGAAAGAGTGTATAGTAACCCATGGCAGAATCACCCCGTTTTTCACGGGAAACAACAAAAGGAGAAGAACTATGACACCCAAACCTCTGGCAGTACAGCTTTATTCCCTGCGGGAGAGAGCGCAGAAAGATTTCGTTTCCGTCCTCAAGGACGTGGCGGCAATGGGCTACAAGGGCGTGGAGCCCGCGGGCTTCTGGAACATCCGCCCCTCCCGGTTCCGGGCCATTCTGGACGATCTGGGACTGGAGCTCTACTCCTCCCACTCCCCCTGGGTGAATCCCCGGAATCTGGGAGAATGCATGGATAT
Source organism: Lentisphaeria bacterium (assembly GCA_017613255.1). Classification (GTDB taxonomy): domain Bacteria; phylum Verrucomicrobiota; class Lentisphaeria; order Victivallales; family UBA1829; genus RGIG5327. The sequence continues at coordinate 2,192 of JAGAEF010000096.1, read as the reverse complement.
TGCCGACACGCTGAAGCTGGATACCATCGTCTGCGGCTACGGGCCCGCCGATTTCGAGAATATGGACGCCATCAAGCGCACCGCCGAGCAGACCTCCAGAATGGCGCAGGAACTCAAGAAGAACGGCTTCACGCTCTTCCAGCACAACCACGCCTTCGAGTTCGAGCGTCTGGACGGCAGGGTCAAGTACGAGATCTACAAGGAGCTCTGTCCCGAGGTCCAGTTCCAGCTGGACGTCTACTGGTCCACCAACTTCGGGGAGGAAGATGCCGTGGAAAACGTGAAGAAGTTCTCCGACAGACTCATCTTCCTGCACATCAAGGACGGCGTCCTGCGCCAGAAAAAGGCCGAACAGACCATGGTCAACGGGCTTCTGGACCGGAAGATCGATCTGGTCTCCCTTGGGGAAGGCGATCTGGACATCAAAAACGTCATCGCCGCCGCTCCGGATACGGTGCGTTCCGTCATCGTGGAGCTGGACTACTGCAACATCGATATGACAGAAGCCATTGCCCGGTCCTACAAGTATATGACCCAAAACGGGTTTGCTCTGGGCAACAAGTAAAGTAAGCTGTCAAGGGCTTTTTTCGGGACGCGTCGATTGCACCGCGTCCCTTTTTTTGTTTTCCCGCGGGGAAATCCCGCAAAAGAACGTTTTATTTCTTCATTTTGGAGACCAGCCAGACCCGTTTCCAGATCCCGCCTGCGCCCGCCTTGTCCTGCACGCGCACGACGATGTACTGGGGCTTGCGGGAACTTTCCCCTTTGATGAACTTGGTGATGTCCACGGTAAAGGGCGTGTTCCAGTCATTGGACTTGACGAAGGGCCGGACGTGGGCCTTTTCCCCGTTCACATAGATGGTGCAGGATTCGTCCACGGCGCCGAAGTAAAGGAAAATCTCCCTCTTGCCGAACCAGTCTTTGGGGATCGTCACGCTTGTGGCGTACCAGGCGATCCCGTCATAATTTTTAGTGAGTTCTCTCAATTCCCCGGGGATCTGCTTGTAGCCGGTATGGGGCTTTTCCCAGTTGCTGTTGGTGGCCATGACGTATTTCCAGTCCATGATCTTTCTTCCGTCTTTATACCACTCCTCTTTTTCGCCCACGTCCTGAGGATCCAGTCTGAATTTCCAGAAAAGATCCGTCTGCTTGTAGGGGGGCGCAAATTCGGCAAGATCCTGCACTCTCTTGAGTCCGCAGATGTCACCCCAGTACTGTTCCGTCTTGTTCAGCACGGGGAGATCATGTTCCTGCCGGTACTTGAGAAGGGCAATGGAGTCCTTGTCGGTCTTGTTCACGATGGCGTTGAAGGTGAGGCGCCCGTGCTCGTTGAAGTCCGTGAGTTTCCGGATGAGCGCCTTTTGTTTTTCCGTGAGGCCGGGAGTATTCAGCGCCTTTTCGAGATACTTGCCCGCCGTGACGAAATCCGACTCTTTGTAGTACTCCCTGAGGTTGCGGCAGAGGCCCCGTCCGTAGTTGTAGAACCCGCCCGCATCGGTGATTTTGTTCACGTTCTTTTCGATGCGTTTTTCCCACACCTCCTTCCGCCAGTATTCGAAATAGTTTTCCACGTCCTTTGCGGCGGGCCCGTAAACGGAAAGAGCGTCCTTCATCCAGTATTCGTATGATTTGGAGGGATCCTGCATGCCTTTGGCGATGAGGTAATCGGAAAGCTGGACGGTGGGGTTGGTGAGATTGCCCGTGGAATAATCGAAGCCGATGGACCCCTGTTTCACCATGAATTGGAATACGTCGAAGAAGTATTTGTGGAATCCTCCGGGAAGAGAAAGCATTTCATAGTAGTGGTGCCGGTTGGGGCGGTAGAAAAAGTGCTTGAGCCCCATTTTCTTCCAGGAGGCTACGTACGCTTCCAGTGCGGGCATGGTAAAGTTGGTGGGCACGATCCCTATGACGATGTCCTCGGAAAGTTTCTCCCTTCTGGGAGCATCCTGCGTGGCGTTGTAGGCGTACATGGAGATCTTCACGTCTTTCCGGTACTTTTTCGCCTTTGCCAGCACGCCCTTGGCAAAATAGATGTACCGGTCCGCCAGAGCGTGGGTCCAGTCCTTCTTCTGCGCCTCATCGAGTTCATCCAGCTTCATGCAGTTTTCGCAGTGGCAGGAGAGATTGTCCGGCGCATCGTTTTCGCACAAGTTGATGTACAGGGGCATCCCCTGTTTCCGCCAGTCCTC
>JAGAEF010000008.1 GCA_017613255.1 Lentisphaeria bacterium | reverse complement strand
TTGAAATATTCTCCGTCGCTTCCGGGAACGAGCCAGCGGATCCCGCCGTATCTCTGAAGAATGTCATAGACTCCGTAAAGGACGCCCACGCCTTCCCGCCCGGCGATGTGAAGCTCCTTGCCCGCACTGGAGATCTTGAAGCCGTCGCTGTCCACCTTGGGGTCATCGGTGAGTTCCAGAAAGACGGGCGTTTTCCCCTCCTGAGGCGCTTCGTCCACGACGGGCTTTTCCCCGCCGGAAATTTTGGCAAGATACACGGCAAGCTCTCTGGCGTCCAGTTTTTCCGGAGTGGTCTTGTTTTTCCCCGTGCCCAGAAAGAGGGGTGTGAAACAGTGACCGCCAAGGGTGCTCCGGATCCCGCGTTCCACGCGGATGGGGCCGATCCTCTTGTCGGTGATCTTGGAGGCCGCCTGCCGGAACCGCATGAAATTGCGTGCGCTCCATTCGATGGTATCCGGGATCTTGCTGAACCAGTTCATGCAGACAAGGGAGAAATTGCGGTTCTTGAAATCCGGATTCTTGATTTTCACGCCCTCCGGAACGGCAATGGCGGGCTTGATCTTGAAATACTCTCCGTCGCTTCCGGGAACGAGCCAGCGGATCCCGCCGTATCTCTGAAGAATGTCATAGACTCCGTAAAGGACGCCCACACCCTCCCGTCCGGCGATGTGAAGCTCCCTGCCCGCACTGGAGATCTTGAACCCGTCGCTGTCCACCTTGGGGTCGTCGGTCAATTCCAGAAAGACGGGCGTTTTCCCTTCCTGAGGCGCTTCGTCCACGACGGGCTTTTCCCCGCCGGAAATTCTGGCAAGATAAGTGGCAAGCTCCCTTGCGGCCAGTTTTTCCGGAGGCGTGGCATCCTTGCGCAACACGATACTGCACTTCGCCTTCCCGTTTTTCATGAGAAAAATTTCTCCCCCCGACGCCAGAAGCGCCGCGCCGAGAAGGACACAACTGCATACGATCTTCTTCATTTTTCCTTCCTTTCGTTTTCTGCAATATGGCAAAATTCTTTCGTTTTCCATTGCTTCCCGCACAAAAACGGGAAATGCTTTTTTACAATAGCACGTTTCGAACACATTTCAATTTCCGTTCCCGCTTTTCCCGGGAAAGGAAAGCATTCTTCCGCAGAAAAAAGACTTGACTTTTTTCCGAAGGAACGTATAGTAGAGAAACGGAAAAAAAAACATGAAACGCTTTCTGCCTTCTCTCAAAAAAAACGCTTACGAGTGGACCGCCTTTCTTCTCTGGTGCGCCCTTACTCTCGTCATGGTCTTTTCCCATGAGCCCTGGCGGGACGAACTGCAAAGCTGTCTTCTGGCAAGGGATCTTTCCATTCCCGGCCTCTTCGAACAGATGAAATACGAAGGGCATTTCCTTTTGTGGTATCTCATTCTCAAGCCCTTCCTCCTTGCGGGCCTTCCGGCGGAGTTTCACAGCCTTCTTTCCTGGCTTCTTGCCGTTCCCGCCGTGTATCTTGTCCTGTTCCACTCCCGGTTCGACCGTCTTCTGAAAACCGCGGCGGTCTTTTCCGCTCCCATGCTCTACTGGTACAGCATCTTTTCCCGGTGCTACGCCCCCATCCCCCTTCTGCTTGCGCTGATCGCTTCCCTGTATCCGGAGAGGAAAAAGCATTTTCTTCTTTACGGCGTTCTCATCGCGCTACTGGCCAACACCCATGTGTATGCGGAAGGACTGGTCCTCTTTCTTTTTCTGGAGCTTTTGTTCTCCTTTTTCCGGGAATGGAAAAACGCTTCTCCGCCGCAGGGAAATTCCCGGAAAGAAGCATGGCCTTTCCTCTATTCGGCCCTCCTCATCCTTGCCGGAGTGGGGTTCGCCTTCCTTACGGTCATCCGTTCGATCTTTCTTTCGGACTTTACTTCCGGAGTCCGCTTTTCCTTCGCGCAGATCTTCCACGCCGTTCTGAATTTCGCCTATCTTCTGTATCCCCGGTCCTACTTTACCGCAAACGGGCTTTCCCTCTCGGGGCAGGAAATATTTTATCTTGCCTGGGTGGTCCTCGGCATTGCGGCATTCCTGACGCTCTTCCGCAAGGAAAAACTTCTGGCGGGAAGCGGGGCTTTTCTTCTGCTCATTCTCCCCCTTTCCTTTCTTTTTCCGGCAAAAATCCATTGGCTGCGGGCGGGCGTCTATCTTTTCCTCGTTGCTTCGATTTTCTTCTGCAGGGACCGTTTCCTGCTTGCCGGAGTGCTTCTTTCCCTGGGATGGCAGTTCCTTTTCGCCGTTCTCGTCCACAGCTTCGTCATCCCCCAGAGGGGGCTTCTCTTTCTGCTTATGGTGCTCTTTCTCTATGCGCTCAGAATGGAAAACGGTTCCGGAAAAGAGGAGGAGGAAAAAGAGAAAAGAAAGCTCCTTTTCGTGCGCAACTATCTTCTGACATGTTTTTTCATTACTCTTTCCGGAACGCTTGCGGTCATGGCGGACGACCTGCGTTTCCCCTATTCCGGCTACTCCTCCTGCGGGGATTTCCTCCGCAAAACGGTTCCGAAAGAGACCACGATTCATGTCTGGCGGGCCGAAGACGGTTCCACGCTTCTTTCCGCGCTCCTCCCCAATCGTTTTTATGCGCTGGATGCAAGAAGAGTTCTCTCCTTCCATCCTCACGACTTCAGAAATGCCGTCCTGGAAGATCCCATCAAGGTTCTTTCGGAACTGAAGGAGCCCGCAAAAGTCGTCATTCTTTCCGTTGCGGACAAAAGCGAGAAGGAGATCCTCGAGTCCTTCACCGCAGGCGGGCACACCTACAGGAAGGCGTACTGCAGCAACGAAAACGTCATGGATTCCTTCGAGCGCTACGGCGTATACCTTCTGGAGGAAAAATAAGTTCATTTCCGGCGGGAAACGGGGCGGGGAGCACCGGAAGAAGCAAAATATACGTTTTTTCCTTTTTTCCGCCCCTTTCATATTTCCGAAAACGTGCTACATTATCAGGAGAAGATTTTCATTCCAGAAACAAGTTCCTTATGGAACAATCAATCCGAAAGGGAAAAGGAGTAAAAATGGCAACGGTTCTCGACAGCATCCGCGCGAAAGCAAAAACTCTGGGAAGAAAGATCGTGCTTACCGAAAGCGACGATCCCCGCAACCTCACCGCCGCCCGCCTTCTGGTGGAAAAAGGCTATGCCAAACCCGTCCTCGTGGGCGATGCCGACGCCATAAACGCGCTGGCGAAATCCTCCGGGATCGACCTTGCCGGCGTGGAGATCGTGGACGTGGAAAAGACTCCCAATCTTCAGAAGTACATCGATCTGTGCGTGGAACTGCGGAAGAAAAAAGGCATGACCCCCGAACAGGCCAGAGTCTGGCTCAAGGACACCTGCGTTTTCGCGGCGGCCATGGTCAGCGCCGGCGACGCCCACGGATACGTTTCCGGCGGCGGCAATCCCAAGGGATATGCCCATGACACCGCCTCCAAGACCCGTCCCGCCCTCCAGCTTTTCAAGACCGCGCCGGGGATCAAATCCGCCTCCGCGTTCTTCATCATGCAGACCAACGATCCCAAGTGGGGCTACAACGGCGCGCTCTTCTATGCCGACTGCGGGCTCAACATCAATCCCGATGCCGACCAGCTTGCCGAAATCGCCGTTTCCACCGCCCGCACCTTCAAGATGCTTACCGGCGACGAACCCAGAGTGGGCATGATCAGCTGCTCCACCAAGGGCTCCGCTCACGATCCCATCATCGACAAGGTCATTGCCGCCACCGAAAAGGCCAAGGCACTTGCTCCCGAATTCAAGATCGAAGGCGAACTGCAGTTCGACGCCGCCATCATTCCCGAGATCGCCGCCAAGAAGGCTCCCGGAAGCGAGATCGCAGGGCACTGCAACATCCTCATCTTCCCCGACCTCAACTGCGGAAACGCCATCTACAAGGCCACCGAACGCCTTGCCGGCGCCACCGCCATCGGGCCGCTGATCCAGGGACTGCGCCGCCCCTTCAACGACGTCTCCCGCGGCTGCAAGCCGGAAGACATCGTGGACTGCGCCGCCGTGGCCGCCATCACCGAGTGGGCCGAATAAGGCGTTTTCGCGTCCTTTCGCGGAACGGAACCTCTTTTCCGGAGGTTCTGCTCCGCGTTTTTTTTCGTTTCGTCACGGAGGAAAAAATGACCGGGAAAAAACTGCATTTCGGGAGATACGACTACGCGTGTTTTGCCGCCTTCACCATGTACAGCGTCTGCTCTCTGGTCATCCCCCTCGTGATCGTGAGCATGGGGAAAGACCTGCACTTCCCTCTGGATCAGGGGGGAATGGGACAAGGGGGTTTTCTTCATATCGTGCGCAGTCTTTTCATGCTCCTTGCGCTCCTTGTCTGCGGATTTGCCGCCGCCCGATACGGGAAAAGAATCCTTGCGGGAACAAGTCTCCTGCTTTTCGGCAGCGGCATTCTGGGATGCGCTCTGGCTCCGGGCTACTGGATGCTTCTCCCCTGTCTCGTGCTTTCCGGGATCGGGGAAGGGACCTGCGAAGGGATCCTCACCCCCGTGGTGCAGGATCTGCATCCCGACGCCCCGGAACGGTATGTGAACGTGAGCCACGCCTTCTGGTCGGTGGGGATCCTTGTGGCGGTCCTGCTTGCCGGAGGACTGGTCGCCCTGGGGGTGAACTGGCGGGTCGTCATGGGGCTTGCGGGAATTCTCACCTTCCTTGCCGCCCTGCTCTTCCTCTGGAAGGAGAATCCGGCAAAAAGGTTCCCGGAAGTGCGGGAGAAACCGGACTTTGGCGAGCTCTGGCAACGGAGCAGGATCATCCTGAAAAAGCGGAAGTTCTGGATCTGTTCGGCGGCCATGTTTTTCGGCGCGGGGGCGGAATTCGGACTCACCTTCTGGTCCGCGGCCTTCATCGAGCTTGCCTTCCACACAAGCGTTTTCACGGCTGGGCTGGGGACAGGGTGCATTGCCGCGGGCATGTTTCTGGGCAGGACCTTCTTCGGGTACATCGCCAGACCGGGGAATCTGCGATACATCCTTCTGGGGGCCTCGCTGGGGACCATCCCCCTTACCGTGCTTCTGGCCTTCCTCCGTCCGGGCATTCTGCCGGGAATCGTGCTGTTCCCGCTTCTCTTCCTCACGCTGTTCCTCTGCGGAATCGGGATCGCCCCCTACTGGCCCACCACGCAGGTCTACGGGGTGAGTCATCTCCCGGACTGCGACTCCACGCTTCTCTATGTCTATTATTCCGCACTGGGGATCCCCGGATGCGGAGTATTCACGTATCTCATGGGATTTGCCGGCGACCGTTTCGGTCTGCGGGGAACGATCCTGGTCGTCCCCGTCTGTCTTCTCCTTTTCGCCGGGATCATTTTCTACGAATGCTGGATAAGAGGGGAAGGAAAAACGGAACAATCTTGAGGGATTTCTCCCGCGTCAAATTGATTAAAGGAAGATTTGTGCTATATTAACAGGCAACCACACCATACAGGGAAAGGGGTTCATATGGGCAAAAAAACGATTCTGGTGACCGGCGGGAGCGGATTTCTGGGCTCCTTCCTGTGCGAAAGACTGCTGGAGAAAGGCAACAGCGTCATCTGCGTGGACAATTTCTACACCGGGGCGAAACGGAATATCTTCCACCTCATGGACAACAAGAATTTCGAGCTGGTCCGCCATGACGTGACCTTCCCCCTCTACATTCAGTGCGACGCCATCTTCAACCTTGCCTGCCCCGCCTCCCCCATCCATTATCAGCGGGACCCCGTCCAGACCGTCAAGACCTGCGTCCACGGCGCCATCAACATGCTGGGCCTTGCCAAGAGACTGCGTGTGCCCATCCTTCAGGCGTCCACCAGCGAAGTGTACGGAGATCCCGCCGTCCACCCCCAGGTGGAGTCCTACTGGGGCAACGTGAATCCCATCGGAGTGCGCTCCTGCTACGACGAGGGCAAGCGGTGCGCGGAAACCCTTTTCTCCTGCTACAGGATGCAGTGCGGCATGAATACGAAGATCGTGCGGATCTTCAACACCTACGGCCCCAGAATGCACCCCAACGACGGCCGGGTGGTGAGCAATTTCGTCCTGCAGGCCCTGCGGAACAAGGACATCACCATCTACGGCGACGGCTCCCAGACCAGATCCTTCTGCTACTGCACCGACCTGATCGAAGGGCTCATCCGCATGATGGATACGCCTCCGGAAGTTTCCGGGCCCGTCAATATCGGCAACCCCGGCGAATTCACCATCCGGGAACTGGCGGAGCTGGCCATCGAGCTCACCTCCTCCCGTTCCAAAATCATCTACAAACCCCTGCCTTCCGATGATCCCAAACAGAGAAAGCCGGATATTTCCAAGGCGAAGGAGCTTCTTTCCTGGCAGCCCACCATCCCCCTGCGGGAAGGCCTGCAGAAGACCATCGCCTATTTCGACAATCTCCTGAAAGAGGATCCGGAATTCTGCGAGTGAACGAAAACGTCATGCCGGACTGGATAGACATTCAGAAAGATCCCGCCCACATCAGAAGGGAACGGGAAAAAGCCCGCGCCCTGCGGAAAAGCGCCTGGTGGAGGTCCCTTCTGGACAAAGGGATCTGCCACTACTGCGGGAAAAAGTTCCCGCCGGAAGAGCTGAGCATGGACCATATCGTACCCGTCTCCCGGGGCGGGAAAAGCACGAAAGGCAATATCGTAGCGTGCTGCAAGGAGTGCAACAACGCCAAAAAGTACTTGACCCCGGCGGAAATGATCCTTGCGGAATTGGAAAAAGAGGAAGAGAAAAAATGATCCGCGTCCGTTTCACGCAGCAGGAGATCGCCCGCAGAGTGCGGGAGCTGGGAGAGGAGATCTCGAAAGATTACCAGGGAAAAACACTCACCGTGGTGGCCCTTCTCAACGGGGCGCTGCCCTTTGCCGCCGATCTGATCCGGAATATCTCCGTCCCGGTGTATCTGGACACGTTTGCCGCGTCAAGCTATGTGGACGATAGTTCCTGCGGGAAATTGAACGTGCGTTCCTCCCTCAAGAATTCCGTGGAGGGCAAAGATGTGCTCCTTGTGGACGACATTCTCGACACGGGGTTCTCCCTTGCCGCCACCGTGGAACATTTCAGGAAAATGAATCCTTCCGGCATCCGGACATGCGTTTTTCTGGACAAAATCCTCCGGACGCCCAAACCCGTCAAAGCGGACTATACGGGATTTCCCGTGGAAAACGCCTATGTGGTGGGCTACGGGCTGGATTCCCGGGAACTGTACCGCAACCTTCCCTTCATCGGGATCATGGAAAAAGAGGAAAAAGAAAATCAAATCATCGACAGGAGCACAAAAATGATCCACGTGGTTGCCGAAATGGAAATCAGAAAAGACTGCATGAAAAAAATCCTTGCTCTCGTCAAGGAGCTCGTCCCCCTTGTGCGGGCGGAAAAAGGGTGCATACAATATGAGCCCAACTTTGCCGTGGACGACGAAGGACACGAAAAATATTTCTTCTTCGTGGAAACCTGGGAGAGCGAAGAGGCTCTGAAAAATCATCTGGCCTCCCCTCACATGGCGAAATGGCGGGAGGACGTAAAGGAGCTGCGGCTCACCTCCCGTGTCAAGGTTTTGAGCCCTGCGGGGATCTGACGGATCCGCGGAAAATTTCTCAATAGAAGTTGAAGCTCAAAAGCGTCTCTTTTCCGTCGAGCTTTCCGTAGACCGCCCGGAAAAGAACGTCCATGACCAGTTTCTTTTTCCCCCGCTTGGCTTTTTCGTCCGGGACGACCCGTTCGAACCGGATCACCCACAGAGAGATGGTGGCCACGGGGTGTGCCATGTTGCGCAAAAACGTGTAGGAGACCGGGGTACCCAGCTCCTTGATCATGGATTCCCTCGTCTTCTCGAAATCCTTTTTCCCGAAATTTTCCTGCATGCTTTCCGGCAGCTGTGCCAGAAAGGCTTTGGGATTGTTTTCCAGCAGAGCCCGGACAAGAACTTCCCCCACCTGGGCGGATTCATCCGCGCCCGGCTGGCCTGCAGTTTTTCTCACCGTGGCGCAGGAGGAGGCAAATACCATCGTCAGGGCAAAGAGGCAGGAAAGAATGTTTGCGGGAAAACGCGGACAACTGGACATAGGGACTCCTTCTTTTGGAAAAACTGACTCTTTCATCTTCTCCGGGAGATTTGGACAGGGGAAAAAGAAAAATGTTCCTTTCTCCCCGGAAAAAAGCGCCGTTACAGGCAGTTCTCACGCATTTCCGTCCCCGGAAAAGACCCGTTTCGGACACAAAAAACACAAAAAAATGCCGGAAGGAATTCTCCCTCCGGCATAGCGGAAGCAGTTACTTGATCTCTTTGGTGTCGATAAGGAGCTGCTCGAATCCGGCGGTCTTCATCGGGCATTTCACCATATCCGCCACGTTACCGGAGATCTTGGTGATCTCGTCCTTGACGGCCTTGTCCACCTGGTCCGCGGGCTTCGCGGGTTCGACGGAGGCGATGAGGACATACTGGGATTTCTTCACCGTATCGGTCTCCGTGGAGAAGACCCAGCCCAGAATGGGAAGGTCCTTGAGGAGAGGAATACCGTTGACGCCCCTTGTGACGGTGCTCTTGGTGATCCCGCCGATGACGAAATCCTTCCGGTTCTTGCCGACCTGAACATCGGCGGCATAGGAGGAGCTGCTCATGCGGGGTTCGCCGGTCCCGGTCCAGCCGATGATGGAGTCGGACTTCATGCTGACCTGGAGTCTGGCGGCGGAGCCTGTGACGCCCGCGCCGACGGGACTGAAGGAAAGAAGAAGGCTGTTTCCGCCTTCACCGGCCTTGATGATCTGGGTCTTGCCCTGAACGAGCTTCTGATCCTTGACGTCTCTGGAAAGACCGTCGAAATCCCGTTTGGCGTATTCCCTGCTGAGGAACTTGCCGGGGACGCCGAAGGGGATGTTGTCCATGATGGTTTCCAGAGCCTGCACGGGCTCTCTGGTCTCCACGATCAGAGCACCGCTCTTGAGATCGATGGAGGTGGTGTGGCCGTCCGCCACAAGGACAGTCCCGGAGGTCACGATTTTGGCTTTCCCGCAGGTGGCCAGGAAGTCGATGTACTTGGTGTTCCACTTGGGATTGAAGTTGTAGAAGGCCGCATCGGTCCATCTCAGATTGGGGGTAAGTCTCCCGGCTCTCCAGTTGGTGCCGAACTTGCCGCCGGTGGCGAAAAGATCGATCCCGTCATTGTTCTTCCAAGCCTGGAAATCCAGACCCAGCTTCTGGTCGTTTTCCGCGAAGACTTCCACGAGCTTGTAGGTGACGCGCACATGGCCCGCGGGGGTGTCGAACTTCTTGAGGAAGTCTCTGGCAACGGCCAGATCCCAGCGGTTCACGCTGAGCAGAACGGCGTTGAGGCCGGGGTCCACCATGCTGCCGTTGTTGTCGGGCATATCCAGTCCGTTGGGATGCTCGGCGAACTCGATTCCGTCAGGGGAGGAGAGTCCGATACGGCTGTCTCTGAGCATCTTGAGCAGATCCTCGGCCTTGTTGTACCGGGGATAGTAGATCATTTCCACGGAGCCGGAAGAGTAGGCCATCTTGGGTTTGTCGAAGGTGGCCACGAGTTCATCGAACCCGGAGTTGTTCCCGTTCTTCTTGAAGCGGTATTCTTCAGCGGAGATCAGGATCACGCCCTTGCCGCCCACGTAGCGGATGGCGTCCACGGCGACGGGGTTGCCCTTGACGGAGGTGCTGGCCACCGCGTGACGGATGATCCCCTTCATGGTGTAGGGATCGGCATGCTTGAGGACGTAGGCCTTGGTGACCACGAAGGGATCGTTGTTGTCCCGGATGAAATGGACCTTGTCCACGCCGTCCTTGATGTCCACGTTGAGTTTGGCTTCCACCTTGGATGCGCCGTAGGCGCCGGTGGGGTTGTTGCCCAGGGCGGGAAGTCCGCCGGCAGGGGGATTGACCGTAACGGTCCGGGCCTTCTGCGCAAAGGCGGGAGCGGCGGAAAGAACGGCGACGGAAAGAAGAGCAAAAATCGTTTTATTCATGGTAAAGTTCTCCTTCCTTTTTTACTTTTCGTTGCTTTCGGGATGAATCAGAGTAGCCTCCGCAGTCACCACGATGAAGGTTTTTTCCTTGACGGTGGTGGTGGTCCCGAAGATGTATTTGAGGATGGGGATCTGGCAGAGGAAGGGAATACCGATGGTCTGTTCCACATCCCGTTCCACGACGCTCTTGAGGAAGAGCTGTTCCCTGCCGGCATCCATGCAGACGTACCCGGAAAGGCCGGAAGCGTTGATGACGGGGTTGCCGAAGTTGTCCAGCTCCACGGTCTGGGTGGATTTCACCGTGTAGGGGAACATGACCGCGCCCTTATTCTTTTTGTAGTAGTTGACATCGGAGGGAACATGGCCGTCCTCGGAATATTCCTTGGGATCGGCGGCAAAGCAGATGGCAACGCCTTTTCCGACGCTCACGGAAAGTTCCGGAGCTTCCGAAATTTTCTTGTCCACGCTGGAGGAGTGATCGTCCTCGCTCTTCCGGATCCTGCTGTAGGTGGGATCCAGGGAGAGCACGGCCTCTTCCGTGTTGTTGTTCAGCACGGTGACCGTGGCTTCCGCGGCGACCTTGGCGTTTCCGGACTGCTGGAGCAGACGCACGAAGCTCATGTCGAAGGCGGGAGCCGTGGCAAAGGAGCCGTAGGACCAGTTGAAGGCGCCGAACCCGGCGCTGGCGGCACGGTAGAGGGCCTTGTCCCAGGCGATGCGGCCGGCATTGTAGGCAACGTCCAGAAGATTCATGCCGGGGCCGTTCTTCCAGGAGAGGTAGTCCAGTCCGATGTCTCTCAAGGTGCTTTCCCGCACTTCATAGTAGCGGAAGGTGATTCTGGCCTGAGGCAGGGGGCGGTCCAGCATCTTCACCCAGTCCAGGATGTATCCCACATTGTCCCACTCGTCTTTCCAGTAGAGCGTCCCGTTGTGGGCGTAGCCGGAACCGATTCCGGTGGCCAGGATGTTGTTCACCGCTTCCAGAAGCGCGGCGGGGGAGCGGTACTGGGGAGAATAGACCATTCTCTGGATGCCGGTGCCTTCCACCCGGGAACCGAATTTGCCCAGCTTGCCGGGCTGATCCAGTTTCAGGATGATGTCGTCCACATAGGGCATGAACTTTTCCCCGGTGGTGACCAGAAGATACTGGGTCTTGCCGGCGGCGTAGTTCTGGGCGCGGACGTTGGAAAGCTGGGAGTAACGGCGGACGGCCGCCGCCACGAAGGGCTGGATGTCCAGGGCCTTGACGTGTTTCATGGGGTAGACCTTCGTCACCATTCTCACCTGGGCATCGTCCTGAACCAGACGGATCGTCCTTGTTTCGTCTGCCGCGGAGAGGGGCAGAAGAACGCCTGCGGCGAGAGCAAGCGCAGAGCAAATCAATTTCTTCATTCGAAACTCCTGTTGATTTTTGTTTTCGCACTGTCCCGAACCGGACAGCTGAACCTCTTTTCGACGGGGAAACCGTATCCCCTTTCCCATTCAGTACATTCAGTCGGACCGACCTCCTTTCCTTGAATTGGACTTTTCTATGTTGGAGAAAGACTTTTTCACGCGATTACCGAAATAATATACGACGTTTTTCCCTTTTGTCAAGTCTTGCCGCCGGAAAATCTCCTCTTTCTTCCCCTCCGGAGCCTCCCGCCGCGGGGGGGGCACGACGAAAATACACGGGGAACGCGGGGAAAAACGAGATTTCTTTTTCCCGGGGTTGACAAACGCTCCGGGGGGGTGTATGTTATAGGAACGTTGCTTTAAAAAAAAACGATTTTCGATCTTTCAACCAAAAACACCGGAAGGAGAAAAAGTATGCCGGGGAAAGTCAACACACAGGACGGCAACTATGCCGCCGCATATGTCGCTTATGCACTGAGCGAAACCGCCGCGATCTATCCCATCACGCCTTCGTCCACCATGGGCGAATGGGTGGACCAGTGGGCCGCGGAAAACAAGAAGAACATCTGGGGCAAAGTGGTCAACGTGGAGGAAATGCAGTCCGAAGCGGGTGCCGCGGGCGCCGTCCACGGGTGTCTGGCCGCAGGCTCCCTCACTACCACCTACACCGCCTCCCAGGGGCTCCTTCTGATGATCCCCAACATGTACAAGATCGCGGGGGAAATGCTCCCCACCGTCTTCCATGTGACCGCCCGTTCCCTGGCCTGCCAGTCTCTGGCGATCTTCGGCGACCACTCCGACGTGATGGCCTGCCGCAATACCGGGTTCGCCATGCTTGCCGCCAACTCCGTGCAGGAGGAAATGGATCTGGCTCTGGTCGCCCACCTTTCCACCTACAAGGCGAAAGTTCCCTTCCTTCAGTTCTTCGACGGGTTCCGCACCTCTCATGAAGTCCACAAGTTCGAGGAGATCCCCTATGAGGAGATCGCCAAGCTGGTGGAACCCCAGTACATCGCGGAATTCCGCAACCGGGCGCTGCGTCCCGAAAAGCCCGTCTGCAAAGTGGGCGCCCAGAACGGCGACGTCTACTTCCAGGGCCGGGAAACCGTCAACGCCTACTATGCCGCCTGCCCCGCCATCGTGCAGGAAAAAATGGACGCCGTGGCCAAGGTGACCGGCCGTCAGTACCACCTCTTCGACTATGTGGGCGCCCCCGACGCCACCGACGTGATCGTCTCCATGGGCTCCAGCTGCGAAGCCATCGAAGAGACCATCAACTATCTCAACAGCACCCGCGGGACCAAGTACGGTCTGGTGAAAGTGCACCTCTACCGGCCCTTCTATACGGAAGCCTTCCTTGCAGCTCTGCCCAAGAGCGTGAAGCGCATCGCCGTTCTGGACCGGACCAAAGAGCCCGGCGCCATCGGCGAGCCCCTCTACATGGACGTGAAAGTCGCCGTCAACGATCCTGCCGTCACCGTGATCGGCGGACGCTACGGGCTCTCCTCCAAGGATTTCACCCCCTCCATGATCCTTGCCGTGTTCAAGCACCTGGAAAAGGGCGGATTCCACGGATTCACCGTGGGAATCGACGACGACGTGACCCACAAGTCTCTCCCCATCGACGAAGAGATTTCCGCCGAACCTGCCGGGACCACCTCCTGCATGTTCTACGGACTGGGCGGCGACGGTACCGTGGGCGCCAACAAGACCACCATCAAGGTCATCGGCCACCTCACCAACAAGGATGCGCAGGCCTATTTCGCCTACGACTCCAAGAAGTCCTTCGGGCTCACCTGCTCCCATCTGCGTTTCTCCGACCATCCCATCAAGTCCACCTATCTGTGCAACTCCGCGGACCTGATCTCCTGCTCCACCGCAGCGTACATCGGCCGCTACGATCTGCTCAAGGGCCTGAAGAAGGGCGGAACCTTCCTGCTCAACAGCCATTACTCCAACGAGGAGGTCTTCAGCCACCTCACCAGAGACATGCAGGAATACATCATCAGGAACCAGATCAAGTTCTACAACGTGAACGCGGAAGCCATCATCAAGAACATGCCCGGTCTGCGGGGCAAAGGCGCCAACACGGTCATGATGGTAGCCTACTTCAAAGTCTCCGGGATCGTCCCCTTCGAAAAGGCGGCCGAAGAGATGAAGGCCCTCAACGCCAAGACCTTCGCCAAGAAGGGACAGGCGGTCATCGACATGAACAACCAGCTTGTGGATCTGGCCGCCGACGCCTGCCACGAGGTGAAAGTGCCTTCCTCCCTCGACGGAGTGAGCTGCGCCGAACCTCTGAAACTGGTCCCCGATGACGCCAACGAGTTCGCCAGGAAGATCGTGGAGCCCTCCATGCGCAACAACGGCGACTCCATCCCCGTTTCCGCCATGTCCTTCGACGGCAGACTGCCCACAGGCACCGCCGCTCTGGAAAAACGCGGGTTCGCCCCCAAGGTGCCCCGCTGGGTTGCCGCCAACTGCATCCAGTGCGGCGTCTGCGCCAGCGCCTGCCCCCATGCCGCCATCCGCACCAAGCTCTTCCGTGAGGAAGCGCTCAAGGATGCGCCTGCCACCTTCGTGACCAAGGATCCCGTTCCCAAGGCGGAAGGGCTCAAGTTCAAGGTGCAGGTCTTCGTGGAAGACTGCATGGCCTGCGGAGTCTGCCTGGATCAGTGCCCCATGCGGGACAAGGGAGAAAAGGCCGCGCTGGTGTGGTCCACGCTGGAAGCGGAACGCGCCGCCGGCGAAAACGCCAACGAAAAGTTCTTCGAATCCACCGAAGACAACATTCTGGGCAAAGCCTCCCCCACCACCATCAAGGGCGCCATGCTGCGCAAGCCCCTGTTCGAGTTCTCCGGCGCCTGCGCCGGTTGCGGAGAAACTCCCTATGTGAAACTGGTCAGCCAGCTCTTCGGCGAAAACATGATCATCGCCAATGCCACGGGCTGCTCCTCCATCTACTCGGGGACCTTCCCCACCATCCCCTACACCAAGACGAAAGAAGGGCGCGGACCCGCCTGGGCCAACTCCCTCTTCGAGGATAACGCCGAGTTCGGATTCGGCATGCGCATGGCCGTGGACGCCAACCGGGCCACGCTGAAGGAGTACAGCGAGAAGATCCTTGCTTCCGCGGAAGCTCCCGCCGACCTCAAGGACGCCATCACCAAGGCCCTCTCCTTCTGGGACAACAGCAAGACCGAAGAGGCCGCTGCCGCACAGAAGGAAGCCAAGGCGGTCATCGCCAGGCATGCCGCGGAGTGCGACTGCCCGGTGCTGGCCAAGGTCAACGAACTTTCCGACTACTTCTGCGACAAGTCCGTGTGGATCATCGGCGGCGACGGCTGGGCCAACGATATCGGCTACGGAGGAATCGACCACGTGGTGGCGGCGAACCGCAACGTGAACATCCTCGTGCTGGATACGGAAGTCTATTCCAACACCGGCGGACAGGCCTCCAAGTCCACCCCCACCGCCGCCGTGGCCAAGTTCGCCGCCGGCGGAAAGAAGACCTACAAGAAGAACATGGGCTTCATGTGCATGAGCTACGGCTATGTGTATGTGGCCAGTGTGGCTCTCGGCGCCGACCGCGCCCAGACCCTGAAGGCCTTCCGGGAAGCGGAAGCCCACAACGGGCCCTCCATCATCTTCGCCTATGCTCCCTGCATTGCCCACAACATCGACATGAGCAAGACCCAGACCGAGCAGAAGCGCGCCGTGGAGTGCGGCTACTGGCCGCTCTACCGCTACAACCCCGCCAGCGAAAAGCCCTTCACCTGGGATGCCAAGGAGCCCACGGGCAACTTCCAGGAGTTCATCCGCAGCGAAGGCCGCTACAAAGCGCTGCTCAAATCCAACCCCGGTGCGGCGGAAGCGCTCTACGCCAAGGCGGAATCCGATGCCGCCAAGCGCATGGAGTTCTACAAGACCATCGGCGAGATCATGAAGTAACCTCCGGTTCTTTTCGGATCAAGGGCGCACTCCTGCAATGGGGGTGCGCCTTTTTCTTTTCGGGAAAACCCATTTTCCCCATTTTTTCCGTT
Organism: Lentisphaeria bacterium; assembly: GCA_017613255.1. GTDB lineage: Bacteria > Verrucomicrobiota > Lentisphaeria > Victivallales > UBA1829 > RGIG5327. The sequence continues at coordinate 5,752 of JAGAEF010000008.1, read as the reverse complement.
TCCTCCTTGATATTTTCCCTCCGAAGGTTTACTGTATTGGGAAAACGAAAGAGGGAGGTTTTTATGGCGACTGCCGCGGAATTGGTGGAAAAACTGGGTGCGGAATGCAAAACATATGTTTCTCACGGAGGAGGTTTTCTCCCCTACTGCCGAAGGATCGCGGGCAGAAAGGAGCCCGGAAAAAAGCTTCCCGTGTGTCTTTTTCTCCACGGAGCGGGAGAACGGAGCAACGGAAACAATAACGGCATCCAGCTCATCCACGGGGCGGAAGATATTCTTTCCTTCGGGGAAGAGGAATCAGGCGGTCTGCTTTTCCTTGCGCCCCAGTGTCCTGCGGAAAAGATGTGGATCAAGGCCCCCTGGAGCCTCACGGAACACCATATGGAAGAGTCTCCCACGAAAGAACTTGCCCTTGCACTGGAACTTCTGGAAAAGGAGATCGAAGAAAACGACGGGGACCGGGAGAGAATTTATATAAGCGGGATCTCCATGGGGGGATTCGGTACATGGGACGCCCTCTGCCGGAAGAGAGACTGTTTTGCCTCCGCCCTCATCTGCTGCGGCGGCGGGGATGTGAGACAGGCTCCTCTCCTCACGGATCTTCCCATCTACGTCTTCCACGGAAGTGCGGATACCACCGTTCTGCCCTGCCGCTCCCGGGATATGGTCGATGCCATCCGCGCGGCCGGGGGAAAGCTGGTCCGGTACCGGGAGTATGAAGGCGTGGGCCACAACTGCTGGACGCAGACCTATGCCGACAGAGCCGTCCTGAGGGAATTTTTCTCCCACAAACGGTAGGAACAGGAGTTTTCATGCGGAAACGAAAGTTTTTTTCCGGCGTTTTCCGAAGCGCTTTTCTCTTCTTTGCTCTTCTTGCGTTTTTGCCCTGCAAAGGAGAGGAAAAACACGTTTTCGAAAAAGATTTTTCCGAACAGCTTCCCGGCGTCATCCCGCCTTTCCGGAAGGCGGGGATCCGCAGGACTTCCGACGGGGCAAAGGTGCTCTATCAGGCGCCCTCGGGGGTGATGTTTCAGGTCCAGTGCGGAAACGCATCCATGAAGATCCTTTCCGACGATCCTTCTTCCGGGGAGAATCCGAAAATCATGGAAAAACTTTTCGCACAATTCCGGGATACGCTGAAGAAAAATTCCGCAGGGACCGCAGGGAAGAACGCCAGGGCGGAAACGGTCTTTTCCCGGCCCCTTTCCCTGCCGGCGCTGGCCATGAAAAACGTCCGGGGCGTATGGAGAAAGTTCCGGGTTCTTTCGGACAAGGGCAAGGATGTTCTTCATGCCGATTGCTTCATCGCCTTTTACCGGGGGAACTTTTTCCGCATCGAATTTCTCTCTCCGCCGGGACGCTCCGGCAGTGCAGGGGATCTCCCGGAAAAACTTTTCCGGCGCATCACCTCTTCGGTCTGCGCCCTTCTCTACTCCGGGGAAAAGATCCGCGTGGCGGAACACCTGAAAACGCTTGTCCTGCGGGATTTCGAAAAGCTCATGAAGGATCCCCTCCATGCCGTGGAGGAGGCACGGGCCCTGACCTCCTTCGTGGACCGGAGTCCTCTGGTCTTCGTCCGGGTGGATGACGGGGATTTCGTCTGGCACCAGTCCCTTGCGAAGGGAACGCCCAAAGAACAGACATACGCCTTTCTGCTTCTTTCCTCCTTCATGGCGGGCAATGCCGTCTCCCAGATCCGCACCGGGATCTGTTCCGACAGACGGGAAGACGGGCTCCTTGCCATGAAAAAGGTCTATGCTCTTCTGAAAAAGGAGGACAAGCTCCTTTCCATCCCGGAACTGGAAAAATGAACCGGGGAAAGAATATGGAACTTCTCGCCCCGGCGGGGGACATGACCTGCGCTCTGGCCGCGCTGGACGCGGGAGCGGACGCCGTTTACGCGGGACTCAAGAAGTTCAACGCCCGGGAAAGATCCGGCAACTTCACCTTCGATGAGTTCGGCTCCCTCCTCCGCTATGCCCATGAAAGGGGCAAAAAGGTTTACACGACGTTCAACACGGTCCTGCGGGAGAGCGAGATCCCCGAGGCGGCGGAATTTCTGGCAAAACTGGACTATATTCGCCCTGACGGCGTGATCGTGCAGGATCTGGGGGTCGTGAGGATGATCAGAAAGTATTTTCCCCGCCTTGCGGTCCACGCCTCCACCCAGATGGGGCTCCACAATTCCGACGACATCGCCATAGCCGCCTCTCTGGGGATCCGCAGGGTGATCCTGGAACGGCAGACCACGCTGGAGGAACTTTCCTCCATTGCAAAAAAAACCTTTCTGGAGCTGGAAGTCTTCGTCCACGGGGCGCTGTGCTGCTGTCTTTCCGGCTCCTGTCTTCTCTCCTCCTGGTTCGGCGGAGCAAGCGGCAACCGGGGAAAATGCAAACAGCCCTGCCGCAGACTCTACGGCAACGACAAGGGAAAAGAGGGCTTTTTCCTCTCTCCCGGAGACCTGGCCGCCTTCCCTCTGATCCCCGAATTCCGGAAAATGGGAATCGCTTCCTTGAAGATCGAAGGCAGGTTGCGGAAACCCGACTATGTGGCCAATGTGGTGCGCGCCTACCGACTCGGTCTGGACGCTTCGGAAAAAGACTTCCCCGAGGCCGCCAAGGAGGCGCAGAAGATCCTTGCCCGCACCGCTTCCAGACACCCCACGCTGGGTTTTTACAAAAAAGAGAGCATGGAAAAGGTGATCCGTTCCGGGGAGGTTGGCGGTCTGGGGCAGTATTGCGGCAAGGTGACGCGCGTCCTGCCCGGCGCGCTGGAAACGGTGCTGGAAGGGAGAGTGCATGTGGGGGACTTTCTCCGGGTGCAGGGGGAACAGGGAGATACGGGAGAGGTCTTCTGCGTTCTTTCCCTCAAGGTGGGCGGAAAACCCTGCGTCAAGGCTCTTGCCGGAACCAAGTGCGTCATCGGGACGAAAAAGGAGGTCGCCGCAGGCGGCCTCATCTACCGCATCGGGGAGACCCGGAACGATATGGAAGGAAGGATCGGGAAAATGGCGCCCTTCAAACCGGAAGAAGAGCTGTGCGTCTCCCTTTCGGAAAAGGCTGTTTTCGTTTCCTTCCCCCGTTTTCCGGGAAAAAAGTGGCAGGAACCCATCTCTCTGGCGCAGGCGGAAAAACACCCCTTCACGCCCGGAGAACTGGAAGAAGCCTTCGGGAGACAGGGGGAGCTATCCTTCCTTCCCCGCATTGCGAAATCGGAAGTGCACGGCAAAATTTTTCTTCCGGCAAGTCTGCTCAAATCCCTCCGCAGGGATTTCCGGAACTTCTGCACGGAAAACATGACCGAAGAGCTGCTGGAAACCCCCTCCCGGCAGGCTCTGGAAAAGCTGCTTGCGGACTATGACGCCATGAAGAGGGCCGTGGTCGGGGAAGCGGAACGAGCAAACGAGCGTATTCTTTCCGGGACCGGTCGGGAGAGAGTCGCCCCCTTCTTCCTCCCGGAAGGAGATCTTCCCGGGGAATGGGAAAAGCGGAAAGAGGAGGTGGAAAAACTCGGCGTGGACACCTTCTATATCGCTTCCCTCGGCGGCTTCCTGCTGAAAAAACGTTTCCCGGAAAAGGAGCTTGCCCTCATTCCCGCGCCTCCCCTTCCCCTTGCCAACAGTTTCGCGGCGGCGGAATTCCTTTCTCTGGGAGCAGAGGAGGGGATCCTTCATCTGGAACTGGGGAAGGAGGATATGTGTCTTCTTGCGGAAAAAAGCCCCCTGAAACTTCTTTTCTGCAAAGAGGGCAGGATCGTCCTTTTCGCCACAAGGGCCAACCTGGAAAAGACCTCTTTCCTCCGCACGGGAGACGCCCGGAAACTGCTGGTGCGCAAGGAAGGACCTCTTACCGTTCTCTGTCCGGAAGAGATCTTGCGCTTCCCCGAGGAGATCCCCAACACCATCCCCCTGCGGGACGCAAGACGCAGGGAAAAAGGCTTGCCGGAAGAGAAAAGCTCCCCCTTCAATTTCTACCGGGGTTTGAGCTGAAAGAGCGGAAGAAAAAAAGTTTTTTTGCAAAAAAAAGTGTTTCCCGCTGGAAAAAACGTTCTCCCTGCTGTATATTAATGGCCCGTAAGTACGGAACAATATTTTTTATTGCAATGAAAGGATATTCCCATGGCGGACAAGAAAATCGTTGAAGTCAGAAAGTCTGCGGTGAAGACCCACCGTCAGAGCGAAGAAGCTCGCATTCGTCACAAATCCCGCAGAAACGCCATCAGCACGATGGAAAAGAAACTGCGCGCCGCGGTGGCCGCGGGGGACAAGGACCTTGCGTTCGAGCTCCTCAAGACCCAGTATTCCGTTCTGGACAAGGCTGTGAAGAGCGGTACGTTCCACAAGAACAAAGCCGACCGGAAAAAATCCCGTCTGGGCGCTCTGGTCGCCAAGGCCGCTGCCGCTCCCAAGGCGGAAGCCTGATCGAAGGAAAGAGCATTCGTGAAAAGAGACGGTTTGCGCCGTCTCTTTTTTTTGCCCTTTCCGGGGACTTTTCGAAGGAAAACAGGAGAACGTTCATGAAAATCCAATTCACGCCCAGCAATTTCGTCTGCAGTACCCATTACACCATCGAGATCGATGAAAAAGAGGACACCATCCTTTCCCTTCAGGTGGAAGGCGGCTGTCACGGCAATCTGCAGGGGATCAGCCGTCTGCTTGCCGGAATGAAGGTCTCCGAGGCCGTGGCGAAGCTGGAAGGGATCCGCTGCGGAAACAAACCCACCTCCTGCCCCGACCAGATCGCCAGGGCGCTGAAAGAAGAATATCTGGATCGGCGGCCGGGCGAGGTGCAGTGCGCCGAGCGCGCAGCGGGAGGCGAATGAACCGCTGGGCAATGGCCTAGCGGACGCCCGCAAGTATTTGTGGGCGGATGAGCCGGAAGCGAGCACTAAGCCATTTTCCGGCGAGTTTTTCCGCCGGAAAGTGGCGCAATAAACGGGAGAGGAAACTACCCAGCCGCCTGAGGCTTCTGCAGTCAAGGCATACCCAGCCGGTCCGGACCTTCTGCGTGAAAAAGAGCGGGGGTCCAGGGGGAGAGAAAAAAGCGTGGGCGCGTTTGTCTCTCCCCCCTCAAAAACGCTCCAACTGGAAACATCCGCTGTGTTTTTTCCCACGCCCGAAAACCTTTCGGCTGGAAACGCCGGCAGTGTTTTTTCTGCCAGTCACCCCCCAAAATTTTCCCGTCTACTTCCTCGTGGCCTTGTAGGAGGCGAAAAAAGGAAGAAGGGCAGGGGCAAGAACGCCGTTGGTGGCAAGCGTGCCTTTGTGCTCCCAGTCGGAAGTGCCGAAAAGGTCGGTGAGAAGTCCGCCGGCCTCCCGCAGGATCACTTCTCCGGCGGCATAATCGTACTTCTGCAGATTGAGTTCCCAGTAGGCATCCAGTCTGCCGCAGGCCACCCAGCAGAAGTCGATGGCGGCGGATCCGTAGCGGCGCACGTCCCGCACCAGAGGAGCGATCGCGGCAAAGTAGGGGAGATTGTTGTCCTTCCACTTCGCCCGCAGGCAGGCGAACCCGGTGGCCACGAGACTTTCGGAAAGCGTGTCGTGGTCCGAAACATGGATCTTTTCCCCGTTGCAGTATGCTCCCATGCCCTCTGCGGCGCTGTAGAGTTCGTCGAAGGCGGGCGCATAGACCACTCCCGCAATGCCTTTTCCCTCCTTCTGCAGTCCGATGGAAACGGCGTAATTGGGCGTGCCGTGCACATAGGAGGTGGTGCCGTCGATGGGATCGATCACCCAGCAATAGGGACTTTT